>CAIZEE010000692.1 GCA_903931835.1 uncultured Elstera sp. | reverse complement strand
TTCGGGATCAGCCCCATCGCCAGCATGATGCAGCCGCCGGCGACGCAGACAAAGCGGCTGTAGACGCCGGTTACGCCGACCAGGCCGATATTCTGGGAGTAGGAGACATAGGGGAAAGTATTGAAGATGCCGCCGATCAGCGTGCCCAGCGAGTCGGCGCGCAAACCGCGCTTAATGTCATCGGCGCCGACCGGCCGGTCGGTCATCTGGCCAAGCGCCAGGAACATGCCGGTCGCCTCGATAAAGACGATGGTCATGACCAGGCACATGGTCAGGCAGGGCACCAGATTGAAGGTCGGAATGCCGAATTGCAGCGGCAGGACCAGTTGCACCCAGGCAGTGTCCTCCAGCCCTGAAAAATCCGCCCAGCCCAGATAGATCGTAATGGCATATCCCGTCAGCACGCCGATCAGGACTGAGAGATTGGAAAGAAACCCCTTCGCGAAGCGCAGGACCAGCAGAATGACGCCGAGCACCAGGAAGGCGATCGCAAGATATTTGGGTGCGCCGAAATCGGGATTTGCTGCATCGCCGCCGGCCCAATTGACGCCGATGCGGATGAGGGCAAGGCCGATCATCGTGATGATCGATCCGGTCACGACGGCCGGGAAGAAACGCAGCACGTATTTGATCAGCGGCGCCATACAAAGCCCGAACAACCCGGCCGTTATGACGGCGCCATAGATGCCGGTAATTCCGACATCCGCCATGCCGGCCATCGCCACCATCGGCGTGATCGACACGGCGGTCACCCCCATCATGATCGGCAGGCGAATGCCGAACACCCAGAATCCCAGGGTTTGGATCAGCGTGGCGATGCCGCAGGCGAAAAGATCGGCATTGATCAGCAGGCCGATCTGATCCTTGGGCAGATGCAAGGCCCCGCCGACGATCAGCGGCACCGCGACCGCGTTCGCGTACATCACCAGCACATGCTGCAAGCCCAAGATAAACAGTCGTGGCAGCGGCAAAATCTCATCGACGGGATGGACGGATCGCGACATGGGCCTTCTCCTGCTAGCTGATCGCAACGCTTGGCGGTGCAAATCAGTGCAAGAACAGGGCCGAAAAGCGAAGGGCATGCGCGGCGATCAATCGCGCATGCCCCACTCAAGACCTGGTCCTTAAATCAAGCGGTCAGGGCTACTCCCACCACCACCATTCCGGGTGACGATGGCGCCATTCTTCATGGCGGTCGTGATGCTCGCCCAGGATGATGCCGAAGCGGACGCAGGCCTTGCGCTCGCCGCGATCGCATTCATGGTGCAGGCGATCGACATAGGGCTCGTCGAAGGGTTCGGCGCTGACGAAGGCGGAAGATGCCAGGAGGGCGCCGCCGGTCAAGGTCAGGGCGGCAATTGCTGAAACGAGGCGCAAGCGCATGATAGCTCTCTCTCATTGTTTAAACGACAAGGCGGCATGGCTGGTCAAGGCGCACGCCACAATAGGTCTATACGCCCGGATAACGCGCGACCATCCCGGTTGGTTCACCGGATTTCAAGCGGCGGCCCCTGCGATCCCGTCAGCCCTGCAATGCAAGCTGCCCCATGGTTAGGCGGTCCCCGATCCGTATATAAGCAGCATGAGATAGTCTTATAAAAATCGTCCGCCTGGCGCCAAGCCGGCGGATCAGGGAACAGCGATGGACAGTGCGATCTCGACCGCCGGGTTTGTAGATCAGATTGCCGAAAAAGGTTTTGCCTTTGTCGGCGCCGATGATTTTCACAGCGCCTTGGAAGCAGCCGGTCCCCTGACCGATTGGGATCAGTTCGCCGCCAG
>CAIZEE010000691.1 GCA_903931835.1 uncultured Elstera sp. | reverse complement strand
TGCGCTCGCCAACCGGGCCCAAAAGCTCCGTCGAACGCCCGGCGAGCGACAGGCGGATCATCTCCGTGCAGCGATCCGTCTCTGCCTGATAGCCGCTTTCCTTCAGCCAATAAAGCCAGAGCCGCGCCGGTTCGTTAGCACCGCCAATGCCGGCAATCCCCGTATCCTCCGGTGCCGCCGATAGCAGCCTGCGAAGATAGAGTTTGCCGCCCGCTTTCGGCCCGGTGCCGGACAGGCCGCTGCCGCCGAAGGGCTGCACGCCGACGACGGCGCCGATCATATTGCGGTTGACGTAGAGATTACCCGCCTTAAGGCGTCCAGTCGTCCGTGCAACCGTTTCATTGATGCGCGAATGGACACCGCCGGTCAGCGCGTAGCCGGTCGCATTGATCGCGTCGACCGTCTGGTCCAGCGCCATGCGATCAAAGCGCAGCAGATGCACGACAGGGCCGAAAATCTCAGCCTTGAGATCGTCCATGGCGTTGATCTCGATGATCGTCGGCGGCACGAAATTACCGTTATTGCACTCGGGCGGCAGAGGCACCTGCCAAACTGTGTGGCCGGCATCGCGCATGGCGGAGATATGCGCCTTGATCGACGCCGCCGCTTCAGCGGTGATGACCGGACCGATATCGGTCGCCAGGCGATCGGGATTGCCGATCGACAATTCCGACACAGCCCCCTTCAGCATGGTCACGATGCGATCCGCCGCATCCTCCTGCACCGCGAGCACGCGCAAGGCGGAACAACGCTGGCCGGCGGAATCGAAGGACGAGGTGATCACATCGCCAACAACCTGTTCCGATAAAGCCGAGCTATCGGCGATCAGCGCGTTCTGCCCGCCCGTCTCGGCGATGAGCGGCACCGGCGTTCCATCCGGGTTGACGCGTTTTGCCAGCGAACGCTGAATCAGCCGTGCAACCTCGGTCGAGCCGGTAAACAGCACGCCGTGCACCCGCTTATCGGCGACCAGCGCCGCCCCAACCGCCCCATCCCCCGGCAGAACCTGGACGACGTCCGGCGGAAATCCGGCCTCATGCAGCAGAGAGACTGCGGCGAGCCCGATCAGCGGGGTTTCTTCCGCCGGTTTGGCAAGCACGACGTTGCCCGCCGCCAGCGAGGCCGCTACCTGACCAAGAAAGATCGCCAACGGAAAATTCCACGGGCTGATACAGACCACCGGGCCAAGCGGGCGGTGGGTCTCGTTGGCATATTGCCAAATCTCGGCAGCGTAGTAGCGCAGGAAATCGACCGCCTCCCGAACCTCGCCCACCGCATTCGCCACCGTTTTTCCGGCCTCGCGGACGAGCAACCCGAGTAGCAACGATTGCCGTGCCTCGAGCAGCGTCGCGGCGTGTTCCAGCCGTGCTGCGCGGTCCATCGGCGATACAGTCGACCAATCCCCTGCGGCCAGCTGCGCGTTGGCTAAGGCGAGATTGACGCCGTCGGGTGTCGCGTCCCGCACCCAGCCGATGATGTCGTGCCGATTAGCCGGATTATGGATAGCGCGGCCACCATCGACCGGCGGAAACAGTGAGCTCACCTCGCCTTTCGTCGCTACCAACTGGAGGCTGAGGTCGCTCAAACGCTCCTCATTGCTGAGATCAAGGCCGCTGGAGTTGGGCCGTTCCTTGCCGAACAAGTGGCGCGGCAACGCGATCTTCGGATGTGGCGATCCAGGCTCGGCCAGGGCGCGGGCGACCTCGACCGGGTCGGCAATCAAAGCGTCGATCGGCACGGAGGGGTCGGCGATGCGATTGACGAAGGAGGTGTTCGCCCCGTTCTCCAACAGCCGGCGCACGAGATATGCCAACAGCGTGTCATGCGTCCCAACCGGCGCGTAGATACGGCAGGGCCGGTTGAGCTTGCCCGCACCGACCACCTCATTATAGAGCGGCTCCCCCATGCCATGCAGGCACTGAAACTCGTATTGCGTCGGCTGATAGCCCGGTCCCGCCATCGCCAGGATCGCCGAGAGTGTCTGCGCGTTATGCGTGGCAAATTGCGGGAAGACCGCGTCGGGGGCGGACAGCAATTTGCGTGCGCAGGCGAGGTAGGAGATGTCCGTGTAAATCTTGCGCGTATAGACCGGGAAATCCTCAAGCCCATCGACCTGGGCGCGTTTGATCTCCGCATCCCAATAGGCGCCCTTAACCAGTCGGATCATCAGCCGATGGCCGCTGCGCCGGCCAAGATCGATCAGATAGTCGAGCACCGCCGGAGCTCGCTTCTGATACGCTTGAACGACAAAGCCGATACCGTTCCAACCGGCGAAGCTGGAGGTAAAGCAAGCAGCCTCAAGCAGATCGAGCGACAGATCGAGCCGTTCCGCCTCCTCCGCGTCGATGTTGAGGCCGATATTGTAATGTTGCGCGTGGCGGATCAGCGTCAGCAGGCGCGGCAGCAACTCCTCCATGACGCGCGCGTATTGGCTTGGCTGATAGCGCGGATGGAGTGCTGACAGCTTGATCGAAATGCCCGGATTGTCGTAGACGCTGGTGCCTCTGGCCGCCATGCCGATCGCATGAATGGCCGCTTCATAGGCGGCGAAATAGGCATCGGCGTCGGCCGCAGTGACCGCCGCCTCACCCAGCATATCGTATGAATAGCGGAAGCCCCGGGCCTCCATCCGTCTACTATTCGATAGCGCCTCATTGATCGTTTGGCCGGTGACGAATTGTTCGCCCATCAATCGCATCGCGAGATCAACCGCTTTGCGGATCAGCGGCTCACCACCCCGGCCGATCAGCCGCTTAAGCGCCGCACTGGCGCCGCCCTCGCTGGCAGTCGCGGTCAGCCGTCCGGTGATCAGCAGGCCCCAGGTGGCCGCGTTGACGAAGAGCGACGGGCTGTGCCCTAGATGCGCCTGCCAATTGCCGTCGCCGATCTTGTCGCGGATCAGAGCATCGCGCGTCGCGCGGTCGGGGATGCGCAGCAGCGCCTCGGCGAGGCACATCAGCGCGACCCCCTCTTCGCTTGACAGCGAATATTCCTGGATCAGCGCCTCAACGCCGCCCTTGGTTGGATGGGCGCGCAAGGCTGAGACGAGCTGGCGCGCCTGCTTCGCCGTAGCGGCCGCCTCCGCAACGCTGAGCGATGCGGCTGCGATTAGATCGGGCAGGCATTCCGGTTCCGGCTTGCGATACTGGGCCGTGATCCGCGCCCGCAGCACCGTTGATGATCCTTGGCGACCGGTGCGCTTTGGGGCGAATTGGGAAAACGGGGTAAGGTTCGGGGGCGGTGACATGGAGCCAATCATTGCTGGCGCGCTGATTGATTAATACTGAACAATCTCTAGCGCTTCTGAAACATTTGTTGAGCGTCGAGGAGCGCTGCGGCGATCCGGTCACCCCAAGCGGTTTGACCCGCTTCATCGGCGACCAGATCTTGCCGAATCTCAATCTCAACATAGGGTAACCCGCGCGCCTCGGCATGCTTCGGCACGGTGTAATCCGTGTCATCGCTGAGGAAGTAGGGCTCATTATCGGCGACGGTCAGCGTGGGGTCGCGCCGCAAAACCTCCAGTAGCGCGCCCGCAAATCGCGCATCCCGATTATACAGGATCGCCGCCTGCATCAGCCTGCGGCCATTCTTATAGAGATCGGTCATAGTGTGCTGGGCGATCAGGATGGTCGGGCGGGCGGCGGCGGCGCGCGCGTCCAATACCGAGCGGATCTTGTCGTGATACGGCTGGAAGACCTCCCTTTGCCGCGCCTCAACATCATGCGGCGAAAGCCCGATATTGCCGGGGATTTCGGTCCATTCGCTCAAACTGGCGATCGAGCTTGGCTGCGCCGGGTCGCGGTTGCAGTCGATCACCAGACGCGAGTAGTTCTGCGCCACCAGATGCGCGTCGAGGATATCCGAGACCCTCGTGGCGACGCCCAGCGCCCCGATATCCCAGGCGATATGGCGCTTGCGTTCGGCCTCCGGCAAACCGAGCGTGCCCAAACGACGCGGGATCGCGGCACTCGCGTGATCGACGACAATGAAGAAATCGGCAGCGCCGTCCGGCCGCCTTTCTTGAAATGCCGGCAGTTCATCGTCGCTGAGTAAGTGTGCCAAAACCGTTATCTCTATTCGCTGAGCAGGATCCGCGCCGTCGCATAGCTGCTGGCATGGAGTTTCCTTGCAACCACCTCCGCCGTCGCCGCGTGTCGGCCGGTCAACCATGCCTGGATCAAGGCAAGTTGCCCATGCGCCAGTTGCTGCGCCACCAGCGCGCGCGGAAACACGCCATCAGGCCCAAGCCGCTCCGCGATCATATCGCCCAGTTGCTTGCATAAATGCAAATATCGCCGGCCGGACATGAGGGGCCGCGCCATCTGGCGGTTTTGCCAGAAATGCTCAATCAAGGCGCCAAGCTCTTCAGCGAAGACAGGCTCCACACAGCAATCGGCGAGCGGCGTCAAAACCTCCGCCACGCTATGCGCCAGAATATCGTCCTTGCCGTCGAAATGTTCGTAGAAGGTCGACCGTCCGACATTCGCATGCGCCGCGATATCCGCAGCACTGATGGCGTCAAGCCCCTGACTCCGCATCAAGTCGTTGAAGGATAACAACAGGGCGGCACGCGTCTTCTGAACACGCCGATCCGGGGCGGCGCGGGTGGAAGGAGGATCGATGCTATCGGACATTTAGGCTCACTTGTCCCGTTTCGAACAAGTCTAACGCCAAGTCCGGCACCGATCCATCGGTGAACTGCTATCCGATTGGGATCACCAATTCGGGAGACAGCATCGTGGCCTCGGCAATTCCAGCAGCTTCACTCACTCCTCGTTCGGTCGACATCGCAGCGGGCATAGCCCTTGTCCTGTCCGCCATCCTGTCGCTGATCGCCATTCTTCACCACCCGACACTTGAAAATGTGCAAGGGGCGGAGGAAGCCGCACGGGCGATCCACGCGCTCGCCGGCATGGACAAACTGGTGCATGGCGCCTTGATGGCGATCTTTTCCGTGCAAGCGATTGGCTTCTATTACTTCTCCGCCCGATTGGGATTTGACCGTCCAGCCGTGCTGGCGGGTTTCATGGCCTATGCGTTCGGCGTAATCATGCTGTTCATTCCGACGACGCTCGATGGTTTCGTCACACCCGATCTTACCGATGCCTGCGCCGCGTCGCCCCGTTGCGGCACTTTGCCGAGCGGCGTGACCGGCCTCATCGCTATAGCAATCCAGGACTTCACCAAGATATCCCTGGTGGCGACGTCCTTGGCGACGCTGTCCTGGTCGGTTGCCCTGATAAGATTCCCTGGATGGATAAACCGCGCGGCCGGCTGCATCGGCCTTGCCTGCGGATTAGCCCCCCTCGCCGTCTTTGGATTTTTCAGTGTCTATCTACGGCCGGATAATCTTGCAGCGATCATCCTGGCACCGCTCATCTGGACG
>CAIZEE010000690.1 GCA_903931835.1 uncultured Elstera sp. | reverse complement strand
GTCATCGTCAACAAAGTGGCGGGTCAGGCTCAGGCCTTTACCGCTATGGGCGCGATGCTTCTGGGTACGATTGTGACCGGCCTGTTTGTCGCGATCTCGATGACGTCGGGCGGTGGCGCCTGGGACAATGCCAAGAAGTACATTGAGGAAGGCCATCACGGCGGCAAGGGCTCCGACGCCCACAAGGCCGCCGTGACCGGCGACACGGTCGGCGATCCCTACAAGGACACCGCCGGCCCCGCCGTCAACCCGATGATCAAGATCATCAACATCGTGGCGATCCTGCTGCTGGCAATCCTCGCCGGGTAACAGATCCTCTCCATAATGCCGAAGGCAGCGCCCCGTTGGAAACAGCGGGGCGTTTTCTTTTGGGCAACAGAATTTTCTCTGTAGGATGAGCGTCCAACCTGCTCCTCAAGCCCTTCGGATAGATATGCGCGATATTCAGCTTCCCGGTCGTTCAGTGGTTCATGCGGTCAATGGCGCCGCCGCGACGTCCCACCCGCTTTCCTCTCTGACGGCGATCAATATCCTTCAGCAAGGCGGCACGGCCGCTGACGCTGCGGTTGCCGCCTGCGCGGTACAATGCGTCGTCGAGCCCATGTCGACCGGCATTGGCGGCGATTGCTTCGCCCTGCATGCCGCCAAGGGCGGCGATGCGATCGAGGCGTTGAACGGTTCCGGCCGGGCGCCAGCAGGCCTGTCTTGCGATTATCTGCTGGAACGCGGGATCGGTCAGATCGATACGCAAAGCGCCCACGCGGTCACGATACCGGGTGCCATCGATGCCTGGTCACGGCTGTTGGAGCGGCACGGCAAACTTGGTCTGGATACCGTCCTGCAGCCGGCGATCCGCCTTGCTTCAGAGGGCTTTGCCGTCACGCCACGCGTCGCTCTCGATTGGAGCCGCGCGCAAACCAAGCTGCGTGCCGATCCCGTGGCCGCCGCGACCTATCTGAAGGACGGCGCCTCGCCGGTGGCGGGCGATATAATGCGTCTGCCCAATTTGGCGAAAACGCTCTCGGAGGTCGCAAAGCACGGCCGCGATGCGTTCTACAAAGGCTGGGTGGCGGAAGACATTGTCGGCCATCTGAAGCAGCATGGCGGCACCCATGAAACAGACGACTTCGCACGCCATTCCGGCAGTTTCGTGACGCCGATCTCGGCGGATTATCGGGGCCGCACAGTGTGGCAGACGCCGCCCAACGGCCAAGGGCTGACCACGCTGTTGATCCTGCGCATCCTGTCAGGCTTTGATTTGAGCGCGTTTTCTGCCCTGAGCGCGGAACGCATTCATCTGGAGACCGAGGCCGGGCGCCTTGCCTATGAGGTACGCGACCGCTATCTGGCCGATCCCGATCACATGACGATCAGCGTCGAGGAATTGCTGTCGGATGAGTTCATCACCGGCTTGCGCTCGCGGATCGATCCCAAACGAGCGCTCGCCATCGCGGTCGCACCGGGTCCGGTCTATCGCGACACGATCTGCCTGTCCGTCGTCGATCGCGACCGCAATGTCTGCTCGCTGATCAACTCGCTGTATTTCTCCTTCGGCAGCGGGCTCGTCTCGCCGAAATCAGGCGTTGTGCTGCAAAATCGCGGTGCTGGCTTCCGGGTCGATCCGGCCCATCCAAACGCCGTGGCGCCCAACAAGCGGCCCTTGCACACGATCATCCCGGGCCTGGTGACGGAGAATGGCCGCCCAACGCTGAGCTTTGCCGTCATGGGTGGATCCTATCAGCCGGTCGGCCAAAGCCATGTCCTGACCAACATGGTCGATTTCGGCATGGATGTTCAGGAAGCGATCGATTGCGCCCGCACCTTCCATGTCGGCGGCAATCTGGAACTCGAGAACGGCATCTCTGCCGAGCTTGAGACGAGCCTGCGCGCGCTTGGATACACGATCAACCGGCCGGATATGCCGTGGGGCGGGGCCCAGGCCGTCGCTATCGATTGGCAGCGCGGGACGCTCGCCGCCGGCTCCGACCCGCGCAAGGATGGCTGTGCTCTGGGATATTGATGCAACCCGGCATAAGTGTGCCGAATTTAAGAGAATTTATAAGACCGCTTGTCGAATGGCGGATTGTTGGGCTACGATTTTAACTGCATAAGCCAGATTAGGTTTCTGGCGTCCTGGGGGCGGCCCAAGGAGTGTAGTACGTCATGATGCGCAAGGGATCCTTTTCCGATCAGGACCAATCAGCCGACGCTGAGCAGCTGATCGGCGCGGTTACGTGGTTCTCGGCCAGCAAGGGCTTTGGGTTTATCAAGCCGAGCGATGGGTCGGACGATATTTTCGTGCACATATCGGTGGTGCAGCGAGCGGGTTTGGACAGCCTGCGCGATGGCGCCACCGTCACATGCGAGGTGGCACCCGGCAAGAAGGGCCGCCAGGTTACCCGCCTGCTCGACGTCAATGACGACACCGCGACCGCCGATCACAGCGGCGGCTATGGTGGCGGGCATGCCGCCAGCGCACCGCGCAGCGGCGGCTTTGCCGCCTCCGCAGCACCGGTCGGCGATGCGGCACCGGGCGAAGGCATCGTGAAATGGTTCAACCCGACCAAAGGCTTCGGCTTCATCACGCCCGATAATGGCGGCAAGGATGTGTTCCTACACGCAAGCGTCGTGCGCCGCGCGGGTTTGGCCGATGTCCAGCCGGGACAGCGGGTTCGCTACACCTCGATCGATCGGGATAAGGGCCCGGAAGCGCGCACGCTTACCGTGACGGATGACGGTGCTGCGGGCTATTAACGCCCGGGACTAACGTCCGACAAACCCGCGATTGGCCGGCGCCGGACCGACATAATTGATCAGGCGATAGGCCTCGGTCTCGCGCGGCTCGTCGTAACAATCGGCCTCGCCCAGCGTGTTGTAGCAATAGACCGGCGGGATTTGTGCGACATTATAATCCGAGGCATGGCTACCCGGATTGCCATCACTAAAGAACGGCGCGTTGCAACCCGCGAGAAGCGGCAGCCCCGCCAGCATCAGCAATACCCGAACGCGCATGCTCTGAAATCCCATTAAAGCGATGACCTAGCCTTAACCATTAATGGTAAAGATAGGATTACCAAGACGATGCCACAGCGCATGAGCAGCGTCGACCACCCGATTGACCGGCAAGCTATCGAGCAGTGCCGGACAGGCATCACGGTCGGCCAGACCGCGCGCCAGCAGGACGCCGTACGCCTCATCCGCCCGCACCACCTCCGCGGTCGCCCCCCACGGACCATAGGCGGTATCATTGCTCGGGCCGAACAGACCGATTGTCGGCACGGCCATCGCTGCGGCCATATGCATCAGTCCTGAATCATTGCCGATGAAGAACCGGCATCGCTCCAGCGCTGCGGCGACGGTCAGCAAGTCGGTCGACTGCATCGCATCGATCACCCGTCCCGGTGCTAAGGTCGAGAGACGCTGGCGCAACCAGGCCGCCTGGTCGTGCTCGTGTGGCGCCCCGAAAATCGCGATCCGTGCACCCGGGAGGAAGCCGTCCGGCCCCGTCAGGCGCTCGACCACCTCAGCGTAGCGCTCCGCCCGCCATTGCTTGCCGGTCCAGTTCGCAATCGGCGCCAATGCCAGAACCGGCGAACCGGTCGGTATCAGCGCCTCTGCCGCCTTACGGTTGACCGGAGCTATCCAAAGATGCGGCGATGGCGGCGGCGCGTACCCCATGAAACGGGCAAGCTGCGCCACCCGCGCCTCGGCAAGACCAGCGCCGCGCCAGATATGCCGTTTGCCGGCCCACAAGGCGAGTGAGGTGGCCGATCCACGCAGATCGACAATGATGTCCCAGCGAGTCGCCACCACCTGGCGCCACAGTGCCAGCCAATGCCGTATATAGCGGCGTTTTGTCATGACGATGACGCGCTCCAGCCCTGGCACGGCAGCAAATAGCGACTGTGCGACGGGGCCGCAGGCAACAGTCACCCGAATACCCGGATGGTCGGCGATCAGGCGGTTGAGCAGCCCAGTGGTCAACACGGCGTCGCCGACCCGTGTTGCGGTGATGAATAACAGACGCATTACACCGCACCCTCGCGGCGGCGGAGCACCATGTACATCAGCCCGGCAAAGAGCCACAGCTCCTCATCCCACCAGCTCTGCCACACGCCGTAGCTCAGCATGGCAATCACGAGCACCGAGATTAGGCCGCCATAAAACCCGGCCTGTTCCACGACGCTGAGCTTGAGCCCATCCTGGGTTATGAAAAACAGCAGGCCGGCGCCCAGCAGCGCACCCATCATGCCCAGCTCCACCCAGATCTGCAGCGCGCCGTTATGCGGGTGCAGCGACAGCGCCACCATCGGCGGCGCACCCGGCAAGTGCTCGATCTGATAGCTGTGATCGGCCCCAGGCAGATCACGCGATGTCTCGAGCCCCCATCCGAGAATTGGGCGTTCGAGGATGCGTTGGCCGGTGAACTGCCAGATCACCAAACGATGCAGGGGCCGATGCCTTGGCAACCGGCCGATCCTGAATGAGCGTTTCCGGCGGCGGCAAGGATATCGCGAGCAGCGGCATGATCAGGATGCCGAGCGGCAAAAGGTAATGCAGCGGCTTCGCCACCCAATTCCGGCCCCAATAGACGGAAGCGGCCCCCACAACCCCGACAGCCAATGCCAGCTTGGCCGCGTCGCTCATCAGATATCCGACCATGGCGATGACCACCAAGGATACGGCGACCGCCAGTCGCCGTCTGCGCCGGCCTACCAAGTAGATCAGCAGCGGCCAGACCAATACGACCAGAGTGGTCGCCCCCCGGTCGAACTCAGTCGGCGTCGGGCGAGAGGGTCTTAGGCTGGCGATCAGGCTGTGGTGAAGAACGGCATCGACCAGCACGATGATGGCCGCCAGGGCAATGCCGGCGATCAGGCCGATGATGACTCGTGGCTCGTCTTCCGCTTCAAGCCGACCCGCCGCGTCGATCAGAGCAAAGCCGATGATCGCCTCGCCCAGCAGCCGTATTGCCCGCGACGCCGTCAGCGACAGGTCGATCGTCCATAAACAGGATAATAGGCTGAGTACGATCAACGCGCCGAACAGCGCTACATATCGCACAGCCGCTCCCGGCGCCCTGCCACTCGCGACATTCAGCATCACGATAGCGGCCCCGCCGAAGATGACGAGCGGCGCCTCGCCAAGGGGTGCAACCATACCCAGCACCGGCGCCAAAAACGCCAGCATCTGCAACGCCATCACCGAGCCCCGCTCAGCCCCACGCACAGAGATCAGGGCTGGCACCTAGCGTTCGACCTGAATGATCGTGTCGGCCAGGGTCAACCAGCCGATCAGCTGCTCGAACGGATTGGTCAGCGATTCGGCGGTGTGGCGCAGCGCCTTGATGGTCGTCCGCGCAGCCGTCTTGTCGCCGCTTTCGGCCTGTGCCAGGGCGATCAGACCCAGGGTTTTGACCGCCTGCAGCATCGAACGGTCTGCTTTCGCCGTACCAGCATCGTAATCTGTCGCGGCGCCCCTGGCGAGCGTCCGTGCTGCCGGGCCGTTGTGATTGGCAGCCTCGGCCCGACCGATAATCGCCTGCGCGATCGCGCGATCGGCCGGGTCGGTAATGCCGGGCAGCTCGCCGCGCGCCGCTTGGATCGCCGCCGCCGCCGCTGCGGCGTCACCGATCTTGGCGTCCGCCATGGCGACCAGCGCCAGAGCAGACGTCTTCTCTCGGCTTGCTTTGACTTTGGCGGCCGACTGATTGGCGACGCCGATCATCGACCTCGCACCGTCAGCATCGCCCAAATCAAAGGCAATCTGCGCGAGATACGGATAGACATTGGCGAGCACTGCCGGGTCTGGGATCTTGACCAACTCCTGGCTCGAGAGATTGACCAGCCCGCGCGTGTTCGATGCATCGCGCAAATCATCCATGCCCTGCGCCAGAATGGCGTAAAGCGGCCCAGCGGAGAACGCGGCCGGCACCGGAGCGGTTGAGGGTGTCTGGATCATCACCAGCGTATCGCGCATCATGGCGCCCACCGCTTCGGCATTGCCAGTCCGCGCCTCAGTGCGCATTGCAAGCGCCATGGCATCGGCCTTCCAGTAGGAATCGAGGGTCGAGCCCTTGATCTGCTCCAGCGTCAACAGCGCGTTGCGCAACGCCTCGCCAGCCTCCGGCGGGATTGCCCGCTGCTGATCAGGTGCCGCCAGAACCGGCATGGCGGTGAGACCCAACAGGACAACACCCACCCAGAAGCCGCTTGTTCGCCTTGTCAAATCAATCCCTCCATGCCACCTACGACCAGCACCCAACAAAAGCGAAGGCGCCAAGTTTATGCCCATCATCCCGCCGCTTGGCATCCTGCCGCTCGCCGATCGCGGCATCCTTAGTATCACCGGCGATGATCGGAAAAGCTTTCTGCAAGGGCTGATCTCGAACGATACATCAAGACTGACCGCCGGGCGCGCACTCTACGCGAGCCTTTTAACCGCGCAGGGCAAATACCTCCATGATTTCTTCCTGGTCGAGCGCGGCGATGCGATTTTGCTCGATGGCGAAGCTGAGCGGCTGGACGATCTCAAACGCCGCCTAAGCCTGTATCGCCTGCGCGCCAAGGTCGCGATCGAGAACGTTAGCGCCGCCTTCGACGTACTGGCCTATTTCGGCGATAATGCGGCGAGCGCCTTTAATCTCGACGGCGAGCCTGGCAGCCAGACCGTAACTGGCTCCACGATCGCTTATGTCGATCCTCGGCTGAGCGCGCTCGGCCTACGCCTGATCGCGACCAAATCCGAGGCCCCCGCCGTGCTGTCCCGGCACAAGGCCGGGTCGATGGAGGATTACGAGCGCCTGCGTATCGGTTTAGGCGTCCCCGACGGCAGCCGCGATATGGTCGTCGAGAAATCCATTCTGCTGGAGAACGGCTTTGACGAGTTGCATGGCGTCGATTGGAAAAAGGGCTGCTATATCGGGCAGGAACTGACCGCACGCACGAAATATCGCGGGCTGATCAAGAAGCGATTGATGCCGGTTTCGATTGAGGGGCCAACCCCGGCAGCCGGCAGCCTGATCCATATTGGCGATGAGGAGGTCGGAGAGATGCGCAGCGGCGTTTCGGGCCTCGGTCTGGCCGTATTACGCCTGGAGGCGGTGGATCGCGTGGCGGCTGGCGAGACATTGCGGTCCGGTGACGCGGTGCTCCACCCAGCGAAGCCGGCCTGGGCACTTTTTTAAGTGCAGGAGTGCGCGATGCAGTTCGTTAATGCTCAGTGCGGCAGGATTGATTGATGGTTGAGCGGCCGATTTGGGAAACTGAAGCATTCTGGCAGCAGGTCGCGCCCGACTTGCATATCTGCGCTCCCGATCCGACGTTAGCGCGCCCCGCTTTGTCCTTCGACGAAGCCGGATGGCAGGGCATCGACGACCTGCTCGATCGCGAAGGCTATCTGCAATTGCCACCAGCCAATTTCGCCGTACCGATCGCGCGCATGGCGGCAGCGATCACAAAGCTGCATGAGCTTCAGGTTCCGGCTATCTGTGCCTATGTCTTTGATGAATTCTGGCAGATTTTCCAAAGCCTCGAGCCGCTGCTAAGCCGCGTTCTGGGCGCCGACTACCGCATGCAATACGCGATCTGGGCCTGGTATATCGATGCCAAAGCCGGTGAGAGCGGTTGGCCGCCGCATCGCGACAAGGGCTATAACTCGCTCGACCCCGACGGCACGACCCGCGCGCTGACAATCTGGGTGCCGCTCACCGAGGCGACGCCGCTGAATGGTTGCATGTACCTGGTGCCAAAGCATCTCGATCCGCAATATGGCGTCGAGGGGGCGACGCCAGCGCAATTCGGCCTGTCCGATATTCGCGCTTTGCCCGCAGCCGCCGGCAGCGTGTTGTGCTGGACCCAGGCTATCCTGCATTGGGGTGGCCGTACGGTCGAACGGGCCCCCAGCCCACGGATTAGCCTGTCAATCGAGTTTCAGCGGGCAGACACGCCGCCGTTGAGCGCCGGCATGCCGGTACTCGATCCGATGATCCTGCCAAGCTTTCGCGAACGGCTGCGGATGATCGGGTTTGAATTGCTGCATTATCAGCATATCCAGCCGCTGACGCCGCAATGGCTCGCCCTGGCGCAGCGCTTCAGCCAGACAGAGCTTGTGTAGCTGGTCGATCGCGCGACGCTGCGGGTGTTTCATAAATTTTTCACGCCTCGGCAAACTAGGACGACCTAAAGGCGCGTTATCGAGAGATCGG
>CAIZEE010000689.1 GCA_903931835.1 uncultured Elstera sp. | reverse complement strand
GACCGGCTGGTATCGCCTGATCGATGCGGTGGCGTGATGTTATTCGATTTCGCGACGATACCGGCCCAGGCGCGTTACAAGCTGCTGACCTCGACCATTACGCCGAGGCCGATCGCCTGGGTGGTCAGCGAGGACGAACACGGCATAATCAACGCCGCCCCCTTCTCCTTCTTCAATGTCCTGTCCTCAGCACCACCGATCATCGGCATCGGCATCGGCAATCGTGAGGGCGAAGACGGCACGCTTAGGCCCAAGGATAGCCGGGCGAACATCATCGCGACGGGCCAGTTCGTCGTTAACCTGGTTTCCGAGGATACGGTCAACGCGATGAACATCACGGCGATCGACTTCCCGACGGGCGTCGACGAGCTGGTCGAGGCGGGGCTGACGACCCTGCCATCGGTTCATGTCAAACCGCCGCGCATTGCCGAAAGTCCGGTCGCTCTCGAATGCGAGCTGTTCCAGCGCGTTCCCTTGGGCGAGACATCTGAATTGGTGCTGGGCCGCATCCTGGCTTTGCATGTCCGCGATGACGCCGTGATCGATGCACAACGGCACTACGTAAATACACCCATGCTAAAATTACTTGGGCGCATGCATGGCGCGGGATGGTATTCTCGCACTTCGGACTTATTCGAACTGCCGCGCATTGCTATAGATCAATGGCAACGCGAGAAATGACCCGCTTGTCCGTAGAAAGCTGAGTGACTATCTCCGGCTGCGAGGCTGGTAGTCTTTCAAGGGCCAGCTTTTCGTTAAGCCGGACGAGTTATAATCTACGCCGCGATTCACGGGGATACAGCGTCCAGTAATTTGGCAGCTGCGTTGGAGAGAAGTGCATGTGGATCGTAAAAGTCGCGCTTGAGCGGCCTTACACTTTCATTGTCCTGGCCATGCTGCTGATGATCTTCGGCCCGCTGTCGATTCTGCGCACGCCGACGGACATCTTCCCCAATATCGGCATCCCGGTGGTCAGCGTCGTCTGGGGCTATACCGGCATGCCGGCCGATGAGCTCAGCAACCGCATCACGGCGAATTTCGAGCGCGCTGTCACGACGACGGTGAACGATATCGAGCATATCGAATCGCAGTCGCTGACCGGCATCGGCGTGATCAAACTGTTCTTTCAGCCGAATGTGAATGTCGATCTCGCGATCAGCCAGGTAACCGCGATCGCACAAACCATGCTGAAATCCCTGCCGCCGGGATCGACCCCGCCGCTCGTCGTCAGCTACAACGCCTCCAGCGTGCCGGTCATTCAGCTCGCCTTGTCCAGTCAGAAGCTGACCGAGCAGGAACTGTTCGACTACGGCAACTCCTTCATCCGCACCCAGCTCGCCAGTGTCCAGGGTGCCGCCATCCCTTATCCCTATGGCGGCAAACAGCGTCAGGTTCAGATCGATATTGATCAAAGGGCCCTCCAGGCCAAGGGATTATCGGCGCAGGATGTCAGCAACGCGGTCGGGTCGCAGAACCTGATCCTGCCTGCCGGCACCGAAAAAATCGGCATGTACGAGTATGTCGTCAACGTCAATGCCAGCCCGACCGTGATCGATCAGCTGAACGACCTGCCGATCAGGTCGGTCAACGGCACGATGATCTATGTCCATGATGTGGCGCATGTCCGCGACGGCTATTCGCCGCAGACCAATATGGTGCGCGTCGATGGCAAACGCGCGGCGTTGATGACGATTCAGAAGACCGGTAATGCATCCACGCTCGACATCATTGGCCGAGTTAAGGATCGCCTGCCGCTGATTCGCGACCAGATGCCGCCGGCGCTCAGCATCGACCCGATCGGCGACCAGTCGGTTTTCGTTACGGCCGCGATCGAGGGCGTGATGCGCGAAGGCATCATCGCCGCAGCGCTCACCGGCCTCATGATCCTG
>CAIZEE010000688.1 GCA_903931835.1 uncultured Elstera sp. | reverse complement strand
GAGGCCCCTCCCCTGCTCCTGGAGCGCGGTTAGCGCTCGCCTTAAGAGCTGCACCAACTCGGCCTCGTTTGCCCCCGATCCCGCATGCAGCCGCACGGTTACGCCATTGCGATTAGACGAAAGCACGCTCAAGGCCGGTCGACCATGAGCCGAGTCGCCGATGAACAATACTGCCGGTTCTTTTCCGTCTCGGTCTGGATGCATCAGGGCACTGATAACCTCGGCAGCGGCAATGGGCCCCTCCCCTCGACTGCGTCGACGGGCCTGCTCGCTGGTGAGCCGCTTTGCCGCCGCGATCATCGCCTTTTCCGTTGCGACGTCTCGGGTGTCTTTGGCGGTCAAGGTGATGATCTTCTGAGCCAAGGGGTAGGCGGCTTTCAATTGAATGTCGGTTGGATCGGCGAACGCCTTTACCGCCCAATCCGGCAGCGCGGCGACCGTCAGCATTTTCGACAACCAGCCCTTTGAGAGGTTGAGGCGCTCAGCCATCCGGTTTTGCCGGTTGCCGTAGTAGCTCTCCAAGGCCTCACGATAGTTGCAGGCGCGTTCGAAGTCGGAGACGTCGCGCCGCGCGCGGTTCTCAACGTCGGCGAGCCGAAAGGCGCTTTCATCGTCCAGAGTGTGCACCTGGGCGAGGAAGGTCATTTCGGGATAGTTATTCGCCCGCAACCACGAAATGGCCCAGTGACGACGGGTGCCGGCAATGACTTCGTAGTCAAAGTCAGCGTCGTCCGAGACTCGCCGAACGATGGCAGGAACCTTCTGGCCGCCTTCGGCCAAGATGGAATCAATCAGGTCGCGACATGAGTCTTCTGACAGGGCCTCTTGTCGGCGAGCATTGCCGCGCCAAATTCTGACCCGCGACGGATCCAACATCAACTGCGTGACTTGGCGAACCTCTCCCGTCGCGATGCGTGCAAGCGCAGATTCGCGTCCGAGCAGCGTCATGCCTCTTGGCGTGGGCGCTTCAAGGACGGGAGGAGGGGAGGGTGCTTCCGCTTGAAGTTCAGCAGGGACGGTCAGCGGCTCAGTGGGCGCAAGAAGCGAGTTCAAATATTCAGATTGGCGCTTGGACATGCGGGCTTTTCCGTCAATTGGCGCTGAGGTGGGCCGCCGTCGGCTTGACGGAGGGTTGGCGCCACCGGCGCCTGATCAATTGCTCGACCTGCAGCATGGCTTCATCGAGATTCATTCGGCAACGCTTGTGCGTTTTTGGGGTCCCGACTGGCTTTTCGAGTTCATAAATCGTCATCATGCGCAGCGCCGCATGGGAGATCTCTGCCGATTCCAAAATGGGGACCGGGAAGAGGGCAGGGCCAAAGGCCTGTTCCATTACCTGTTTGACCATAGCGTGGCTCGGGTCATTGGCGTTGAATTTGGAACAGATAATCCGGCAGAAATCATACTCAACCTGGATGCCAGCGCGGGTGAGTTGCTCAATGACTTGATCCATCATCGAGAGGAATTGCACGGTTGAGCAAAAATCGGGGGTCGTGGCGCTAAGCGGCACGATCAGGGCGTTCGCTGCCTGCATCACCGCAAGCGAAATCGTGCCAAGCGCTGGCGGCGGGTCAAGGAGAACCACGTCATAGTCTTGCGCCAAGCTGAGCAGCCCCGCGCGCAGCTTGCGAAACCGCGAAACCAGCGTTCCCCCGCGCGCATTGACGCCTGACGCCGCCAATTCGTACTCAACGTCAAACATCTCCAGATTTGACGGAATGAGATCCACATTGGGCCAGGGCGTCTGGCGGACGGCATAGCGGAGATCGTCCTGGGTCGGCTCAAGCGAGAGATAGGGGTAAAGCGTGTCGTCCCGCGTAATGTTGACGTGCGGGTTAAATCCAAAAAGCGTCGTTGTGGTCGCCTGGCTATCGCAATCCACAACCAAGACCCGATACCCCGCCACAGCGAGATAATGTGCTAGATGCGTCGTCACCATGGACTTGCCCACGCCACCTTTGAAGTTCTGGATGGCAATGATCGATGGCGGATCATTCGGCGCCCGGTGAGGAGAGGCTCCAAGCACCTGGCGCATGTTTAAGAGGGCTGGAATATCATACCCGACCCGTCGGCCGGTTTCGGTTTCTGGCGGGATGGGGAGGCGACCGTCTTGTTCTGCCATCCTAATCCGATTAGTCGAACAGCCGAGCAGTTCCGCTGCATCGGCAATGCCGAAGCGAATATTGAGTGACTTTTTGTGCTCCGGGAGGAAGGAGGTCCGCCGCAGCCTTTCGACCATTTGCTCACCAGACCTGGCAAGTTGGCCGATCCGTGCGGCCTCGTCGATGTTTTTTGCACCCATTGCGGGGAAGTCTGTAGCATTCGCATTCATATTCGCACCGCCAGCCGTGTTTGAATGTCTTCATGCAATAATGCGCTGAATAGGGTTCAAATCAACCCAATCGCTTAACGAAGCATGAATCCGGCAAAATTG
>CAIZEE010000687.1 GCA_903931835.1 uncultured Elstera sp. | reverse complement strand
GGTGCCGTGGCCGATGCCGTTCCAACGGTCCAATTGTTATCGCTATTCCCGACATTGAAGAGGGTTAGCTGGGTTGCCCCGGTAATCTGGGCGATCGAGATTTCGGGCCAGCCGCCATTGCCGACGCTCGAATAAGAATTCCCGGCCCAGCCGTCGGAATTGTCGTTCACGTCAACCGAGGTGCTGATCTCGGCATAGGCCTTCTCGATCAGATTAACCCACATGTTCTGGGCCGAGGCGACATAGGCGTCGTTGAACGGCTGTGAGCCGCCCGAGGAGGCAAGCGTGCTGTCGACAGTGACCCATTCCGCCTGACCGTTGATAAAGAACCGCACGCCATACGTGCCGTTGCCGTTGTCGTGGATCATGTTTTCGATCGCGTTCGGATCCTGCAGCGCGACCTCGCCCAGCCCGCATACCAGATAGCAATCTCCGAGATCGCCCTGGTTGATGTCGTTAATCGACGGCCCGCCATTGGAATAGAGCGGCAGGTTTGTGGTCTTAAAGCTGATCGTCGAGATGTTGGACGCAACAGAGTTAACCTGCGTACTCGGATCGTCATTGCCGAGAAACCACTTGCCGACCAGCTCATTGAACTGTGTGTAGCCACTACCAGCGGACAGATTGCCGAGCGTGCTGGCGGTAGCCTGACCACCGGTATAGGTGACATTGTTCGCGTTGCCATCGATCAGCGCTGTGCTGATGTATTGCACATAGGCCGAAGCGCCGACCGACGCCAGATTGACCACCACCGTCTGCAAGTCTTGTAACTGTGAGGTGGTAAGCGAGCCGGACGCGTTGATCTCTGCAGCGACATCCTGAAACAGCGTCTGCATCGATGCGAAGGTAACCGACCCCGCCTCAATGGCGTTCGAGATGTCGGTCTTGATCGTTGAATCGCTGATCGAATTGACCCAACTCGGCAACGAGGACGTGCTTCCAGTCATCTAACGCTCGTCTCCCAGGCCACTAGGGTCACTACGTTCAGCATGTTAAGCAGCATGCGTTGCAGGATTGTAAATGCTTCCATATCTGCGCGCAAACAGATGTGATGCGACCGCTTGCCATGCCAAGCCGGGCTCAGCCGTGCGATGCTTCCGCCGTTCGAAGGGCGCACCCCACGACCACTACAGTAAAAATACATAATTACTTTATATAAACCAGTCACTTATTGTCAAAATTCTTGGAATAACTGGCGCAACTACCGAAAAAACAGAAAGAACAACACTTCTAAGGATAGAAACGATAATATTTTGATATATATACGCAGCTCCAATTCGTTTCCTGCGCACAGGCTGGTAACTAGAGTTCCATTGTTTCGAACAGTGTGGTCGAGACGCGCAATGGCTGTCCGGCCATAAGCTACTTGCTTGCTATCGCAGCACGCGTCATAGGGACCCCTTGCCAAGCTGGCTTGGACACGTCAGGAGCAGAGGATGAAACGGAGCCGGTACAAGATCGGTTTGGTCGTGGTCACGTCCTTGGCGCCTGTCTTTGCATATGCTCAGACAGCTCTGGCCCAGACCATTCTCGATACCGATGCCCTCCCCCAGGTCATCGTCAGCGCCCAGAAGCGTGTTCAGTCCGGCCAGGATGTCGCCATACCCTTGACCGTTCTGTCAGGTGCCGACCTCGAAAAGGATGGCGCTGCCAGCGTGCGCGACCTTGAATATCTGACCCCGAGCCTGCAGGTCGTGCCGCAATTCGGCGGCGGCCAGCCGGTGTTTCGCCTGCGCGGCGTCGGCTTCGATGACTATGCGTCGAATAACTCGCCGACCGTGACGCTCTATGTCGATCAGACCGCCTATCCGTTTCCGATCATGACCAACGGCCTGTTGTTCGATGTCGATCGCGCCGAAGTGCTGCGCGGCCCGCAGGGAACGCTCTATGGCGTCAATACGACAGGCGGTGCGGTCAATATCCTGACCAACCGGCCGACCCGGCAGCTCGAGGCCGGGGCCTCCTTCCAATATGGCAGCCTGGGTGAAGCTGATCTCAGCGGCTATGTCTCCGGCCCGATCACCGACAGCCTGCGTGTACGCCTGTCGGCCGCAACCGAACAGGGTGGTGCGTGGCAGACAAATCGTACGACCGGCCAATCCCTGGGCGATGCCGACGTCAAGGCGATCCGCGCGCAGATCGATTGGGACGTGACGGAGCGGCTTAATCTGCTGCTGAACATCCATGACGTGGCCGATCAGTCGGATAACCTCGGCACCTATCTTATCCGCCCCTTCGCGACAGAGGGCGGAGCCGGCCCAGTGATTCCGGCCGATAGCAGCCATAGCGCGACCAGCTGGGGCCTGTCGCCCGGTTTCGCCCAGCTCACCGGCCTTTCGACCAATGCCAAGCCCAGCCGGGACAACAACTCGCTCGGCTTCGACGCGACGCTTACCTACGATCTCGACTTCGCCAAGCTGACCAGCATCAGTTCCTATGAGACGTTCAACCGACGCGAATACGACGATTGGGATGCCTCGGCCAGTCCGGAATCGGACGAGTTCTTCGACAGCACGGTGCGTGTCTTCTCCCAGGAATTGCGGATCGGCCAAAGTGGCCAGGGGCCGGTCGACTGGGTTGCCGGCGCCTATTATTCCAACGAGAAACTCCATGAGCAGTTTCTGTCGGATTTCACCAATGTATTCGGCTTCATCGCCGATACGGCATACGGTCAGACAGCGATTTCAGAAAGCGGTTTCGGCCAGGCAGAATATCACCTGACCGAGCAGCTGAGCTTGGTCGCAGGTTTGCGTTATGAGCATGAGAACCGGACGCTCGACCATTTCACGACCTCGATCGTGGGCGCTGGCCCCCTCACCGGCCCAGCCGATCGCGCTGCCAGCTTCGGTGAATTCTCCGGTAAGGCCGGCATCAACTACAAACTCGACGAGCACACGCTGCTTTATGCCGATATCAGCCGCGGCGTAAAATCGGGCGGCTTCACCGCCTATAATTCAGAATCGCTGGCGCAGCTGAGCGCCTTCAAGCCGGAAGTCCTGCTGGCCTATGAAGTCGGGGCGAAGGCCGATCTGCTGGGCGGCAGGCTGCGCCTCAACCCATCGGCCTATTACTACGACTACAGCAACCAGCAGGTTCAATCCGTCATCATCGATCCGGTCTTCGGCGCGATTGGCGCGATCGTCAATGCGCCGAAATCGAAGATTTATGGCGGCGAGATCGAGGCCGTGGCGAAACCCCTGCCGAGCCTCAGCATCACCCAGGAAATCGGCTATTCGAAGGGGCAGTTCGACCAGTTTAGCGACGTGAACGTGGCGGCC
>CAIZEE010000686.1 GCA_903931835.1 uncultured Elstera sp. | reverse complement strand
TCCTGTTCCCAGAACCGGCGCTTGAACTGCAACCCGACCTTGACCATCCCGGCATAGGGGACCGCATTGATCGCAGCATCCATGGACGGGCTGACATTCTTCTTGATCTGGCTCAGCACCGACAGCGGGATGGTACAGACGCACCAATCGGCCTGCTCGGTCATCGCCGCACCGCCCTTCTTAGTGTCCTCATAGGTGACCGTCACGCCGCTATCGTTCTGCATGATCGCGGTCACTTTGGAGTTCAGGCGGATGATGTCCTTGAGCTCCCGGCCCATCGCCTTGGCCAGCATGTCCATGCCGCCGACCGGCTGGAACAGCGGCGTCTGGAATTCATAGGAATTGGCGACCGCGAGCCTGTTCCACAGGCGCGATTTCAAGACGTCGCTCGATTTCAGCGGCTGTGACGGCTTCTCCAGCGGCATCAACCCGCCGCCCGGTTCGATGTCGTAGCCGCGCTGGTTCGCCGATTCCGGGCCGGCGCGATAAGCATAGTTCTTGTCGAGCGCGCCGAAGGATTTCAGCGATTCGAGCAGGATCTCGCGATCCTCGACACTCACCGCGTCGTCGAGCTTGCCCTGATTGGTCGCCTTGGCGAGCAATTCTGCGATGCCGCCCCAGTAATCAGCCGCGATGGTGCGGTAGCGTTGCGGCTTGCCATCGAATGCCTCGGGGCTGTGCAGATAGGCATTGTAATTGACCTGGGTGAACGGCTCCAACTCGACGCCGAATTGCTGGCAATAGCTCAGCATCGCGTAATGGTGATAAGGCAGGCGCCACGGGCCTGGATTGATGTACAGGCCGGGGTCGAACCCGCAATGCTGGGTATGGCCGCCAAGCTCGGTATAGACGTCGCCGCCGCGCAGCGTCCAACTGCGGCCGCCGACGCGGTCGTTATAATCCAGCACCTTGACCTTGTAGCCGGCTTTGCGCAGCTCATAGGCTGCGACCAGCCCGGCCATGCCGGCACCCAGCACCAGAACCTTCGCCCCCTTGACGTTGCCGTCGAGCTTCGGCGGGCCGGTGAAGTGCGACTCAGCGGCGTGGCCCAGGCTTGCCATCGCCTGATAGAGCATGGCGCCGCCGGCTGCCTTGCCGATCATACCGAACAGATCGCGTCGTTTCATGGCGGTAGGACCGGCACCCGTCATCGATACTCTCCTTGAGAACTCAGCTTAGTCAGCATGATCAATCACTTGTGCTGCATTGCACACATTCCTGTGAAGAAACCAGCGCTGTCAAGCGAGGAGCGCGCGCCAAATCGCTAAATGCCACCCTGTGATTAATTGAGCGCGGTTTGCCGACGCCATGCGCGACCCAGCCGTCCTGCGGATGGATTGCGCCGGATATATTTCATCGCTTGAGCGATGACAGCATTTCGCGGCGCAGGATCGCGTTGATGCGCGATTGATAGCCTTTCCCTTGCGCGCGCAGCCATGCCAGCACATCAGAATCAATGCGCACGGTCGTCGATGTCTTAGTAGGCTTATAGAACCGACCCCGCGCGGCATCCTTCCAGAATTCCTCGGGCAGCGGAGGAATGTCGCTGTAATCAATCGTGCTGTCTCGCCGATCGCGCAGCGCCGCGAGCTCGCTTTTCTGCCGCTCCGTCAAAGACGGCAAATCAGCAAGATCTATCTCATGCCTAGCGACGTTCTTGCTCATAACGTTGCCTTTCTCTTCGGTTGGCTGCGCTGCTTCATCTTGATCGACGATGGTATGTGCTACCAATATCAGGAGATGGCCTTCCACCAAACCTAGAGTTTGCCAGCGCTGTTCGCCGTCTTCGATCCGGTCATGGTGTGTCAGTGCCCAGGGATCAGCAAATGCACGAAGGGCGGTCTCGAAGCTGACGCCGTGCTTGCGCAAATTGCCGGCAGCCTTAACGGGGTCCCATTCAAACCGTATTTTCACGGATGATTGTTACTACAAAATTGTATTTTTCGCAATTGGGAAAAGGCCCCAGAGGGGGGGGCTCCGCCACGCACGCTGCCTTGGGCTGCAAGCACAGCGTGTTCGGGAAAATACGGAACGCAGTGAACTGCGTCCCGTACATCACCTAACTCGACATCACCCGCTGATGAATGCGGGTGATCGCATCATGGGCCGATAGAATGCCGCCTTCCTGCCAGCCGCCGATATAGGAGGCGTGCTCGCCGGCGATGGCGACGCGGCCGTCGATCTCGCACAGGTTCTTGT
>CAIZEE010000685.1 GCA_903931835.1 uncultured Elstera sp. | reverse complement strand
CTCCGCCTCGCAGCGACGCCAGTCATAGCTGTCGCGCCAGTAAGCACACAACGCCTGCGCATCGGCCAGGCGAACCCCCTGCCGGCCATCCTCCACCGGCTCACGATCTGGCCAACGCGTATTTTCCAGTCGGGCACGCAGATCGGCAAGTGCGGCGTCGGGTATGGCCAGGTGGAATGCTTCGATCTCGCTTGCCACGTATCGCTCCCATTCCGTGCGTTGGCCTGTTTGCCAGATGCTTGCCGGTGCGTCAGATGATAGTATTGTGTCACGACGCGCTTGTTAACGCAACGCGTTGCAGGCAATGCATTTGAATAAACGGCGTCGAGGGCGGCCTGTCGTGCCGTCAGGCGCGTTGGCCAGCAACGCGCATTGCACGGGGATGTCAGTTGAGCAAAGTGATCAAAATCGGCGCGGCTACCGCCTTCTTCAACGATAGCCGTATGGGCATCGCCCAGTTGCTGGAAAAGGGCGAAGGGCTCGATTACATCATCTTCGACTTCCTGGCTGAATCAGTCATGGGCGGACTTGGCCGGGGTATGGCGAACGGCACCGGGCCGGGCTTTGCGGTGGATTTTATCGACGGCTACATCCTGCCCCATCTGCCGACGCTGCTGGACCGACGCATCCGCATCGTCGCCAACGCCGGGGGGCTCAATCCGTCCGCCTGCGCCGAGGTGCTTCGTCAGGGCGCCGAAAGGGCCGGATTGAATCTGCGCGTCGGCGTGGTTGAAGGCGACAACCTGACCACCCGGGCGTTCGAAGTCGTCGATGCCGATACGCTGGATATGTTCGACGGCTCGTCGGTGCGCGACAAGATCGATGGCGCCGACCGGGTCAACAGCCTGGTCGCTTATACCGGTGCCTTTCCGATCGCGGCGGCGCTGGCGGCGGGAGCCGACATCGTCGTCACTGGGCGCGCGGTCGACAGCGCGCTGGCGCTTGGGGCGCTGATCCACGAGTTCCGCTGGGGGCCGGACGATTTCGACCTGCTGGCCGCCGGCACCCTGGCCGGGCATCTGCTCGAATGTTCGGCGCAAGTCACCGGCGGCACCTTTACCGACTGGCAGGACGTGCCCGACTGGGCCGGCATCGGCATGCCGATCGGCGAATGTCACGCGGATGGGAGGCTGGTCATCACCAAGCCCGAGGGCACCGGCGGTCTCGTCTCGGTGGGGACCGTATCCGAACAATTGCTCTACGAGGTCAGCGATCCGCAGCGCTATTACGTGGCCGACGTGATCTGCGATTTTACACGGGTCACGGCAACCCAGGTCGGGCCCAACCGGGTCGAATTGACCGGCGCGCGGGGCCTCGGCCGGACCGACACCTACAAGGCCAGCCTGACCTATGACCTGGGCTGGCGCGGCAGCGCAACGATCCCGATCATCGGCCTGGATGCCGCCGCCAAAGCGCGACGCACCGGCCAGGAACTGTTCGCCCGCGCCAACACCATGCTGCGGCACAGCCAGCTTCCGCCCTTCGAGCAGACTCGATGCGACGTCTTCGGCGGAGAAGACAGCGGTGCGACCACCGCGATCTGCCGGATCATCGGCGATCACCCCGATCAGGCAGGCGCGCAGTTGCTGGTGCGCGAGCAAGGCTCCGCGATCAGCCACATGGCGGTGGGCACGACG
>CAIZEE010000684.1 GCA_903931835.1 uncultured Elstera sp. | reverse complement strand
CGGCAGTTCGACCCGCATCAATCTGCAGGATAGCGGCCCCTAGTCCTATCGCCCGCCTTCGGAGTATTTCACCACGCTGGCGAAGGGGTTTTCCGTCGAGGTCGGGACGCCGTCGCTAGCCACCCGGGAATCGATCAAGGCGTCAGTACCGGAGGCCGATCGCTGGCCGCTCAGCGATACGCTCGCCTATCACGACTGGCATTCCGCCGGGAATGGCGATGTCCACAGCTTCATGGCCGCCCTCACCCAGCAGTTCGGTCCGCCGACCAGCCTGGAGGATTTTGAGCGCAAGGCCCAGATGATGAACTATGTCGACTACCGGGCGATCTTTGAGGGGTTCTTCGCCCGGCTGTGGACGGAGAATAGTGGCCGCCTGCTATGGATGACCCACCCCGCCTGGCCCAGCAATCACTGGCAGATGTATAGTTCCGACTACGACACCCAGGCTTCCTATTACGGGGTGAAGAAGGCCGCCGAGCCGCTGCATGTGCAGTTGGATTTGCCGAATTATGAGGTCGCGGTGATCAACACCACGCGCGATGACCGTTCCGATCTGACCGCCACCAGCCAGGTCATCAGCCTGGACAATCAGGTTTTGGCGACCCGCACCGATCATCTGGATGCGCCGGCCAACCAGGCGACGACCTTGGCCCGGCTGGATCTAGCGCCGCATCTGGCGAAGCACGGCGTCGTCTTGGTCGTGTTGACCCTGCGCGATGCCGGCAACGCAGTGATCTCGCAGAATACCTATTGGCAGGGTAGCGACGAGGCGAGTTATCAGAAGCTCGATACGCTCACCCCACAGCCCGTTCGCATCACCGCAACGGCGACCCGCGAGGCCGACGAGACGGTGATCACGGCCGAGCTGGATGATACCGGAACTGAACCGGCGCTGGCTGCCAAACTCACCCTGGTCGATGACAAGGGCGCGCGGATTCTGCCGGCCTTTTACAGCGACAATTATGTGTCGCTGCTGCCGGGCGAGAAACGACAGATCATCATCCGGTGCCGTGCCGATGCGGCTACGAGTACGCGGGTCAATTTGCGCGGCTGGAACGTGGAACCGGTATCGGTCACCGCAGCGGATTAACGGAAGGTGATCACGATCGCGGCGGTCAGGGTGACCAGCAACGCCGCGAGAATCCGGTAGTCGCGCCAGACCGGCGTTGCGCGGAGCCGCACCGCCTCCTCCGCCATGAAACCGGGCGTCCAGATGAGTTTTTCGGCGAATGCAGCGAGCGGTGCCGGATATCGGCGGCTGACACCAACCAGGACCGCTGCGGAAATTCCGAACAGTATCGGGGCGACCAGCAGGAAATGGATCTGGGTCCAATGCAGGACGTAGTTGCTGGCGAATAGTAACGCCCCCGCACTGGCTCCGACGACCAAGCCGGCAAGGCCGCCCGCCGCATTTGCACCGCGCCAGAATAGACCGAACAGAAACAGGGCCGCGACCGGCGGCACGCCATAGGCCAACATCCCCTGGATATACTGCCAGAATGAGGCGAATTGGGCGATGCCTGGCGCCCAGATCGTGGCGATCATCAGGAAGACAACGCCGCTGACCCGTCCGATCCTCACAAGAACGACGTCGGATAGGCCGGGCGATAGGCGGGCGACGACATCCATCGTCACCAACGTCGATGCCGCGTTCAGCGTCGAGGCTACCGACATCATCGTTGCCGCCACCAGACTGGCTGCGACCAGCCCTTTGAGGCCGATCGGCAGCACGCCGAACACCAGCGCCGGGTATACTTTGTCGGCTTGGCTCAGATGCGGAAACAGCAGGAGCGCGCAGGTTCCCGGCAGCACCATCAAATACAGCACCGGCAATTTCAGCAATCCCGCCAGCAGCACGCCCCAGCGCGCATGATTGCTGTCGCGGGCCGACAGCACGCGCTGCGCGATGTACTGATTGGTGCACCAATAATAGAACCCGAGCAGCGGGATGCCGAGCAGCAGGCCCGGCCACGGCACGAAGGGATCGTTTGCCGGCCGGATCAGCGAGAGCATGTCGGGCGAAACCCCGGTCATGACAGCGTCCCAACCACCGGCCGCCAGGAACGAGGCGCTGGCGACGACGACCGCGCCGGCGATCAGGACGAAGGCCTGCACCGTCTCGGTAAAGATGACCGCGCGCATGCCGCCGATGATCGTGTAAAGCCCGGCCGCACCGGCGATCGCCGCGACCGAGGCGGCGATCGGCAAGCCCGGCAGCAACGCCTGTATGACCAAGGCGCCGCAATAAAGCGCCCCAGCGCAATCCACCGCGACGTTCAGCAACAACGTCAACACGGTGAAATACAGCCGGACATGCCGATCGTAACGGCGTTCCAGGAATTCCGGCATGGTGAAAACGCGCGCCTGCACCACGAACGGGACCAGGAACACGGCATAGAGCGCCAAAATGACGGCCGCACTCCACTCGTAATCATAGACCGAAATGCCGCTGCTATAGGCGGCGCCCGACAGACCGACGAGTGCGGTCGACGACATGTTGGTCGCGAGCAGGCCGAAGCCGATCATCAGCCAATTAGCATTGCGCGACGCCAGGAAATAATCGCTGGGGCGGCGGTTTCGCCGGGCCGCGCGCAACCCGAAGGCGACCAGACCGATGACATAACCGCCAAGGACGATCCAGTCGAATACGGCAAACCCGAACGGATAGGCCGCAGCATCGGACAAGGCGGGCTGCGCCCCGTTCATCGGATCGCAACGCCGTTCGGCGGAATTCGCAAAAACCACTCAGAAGCGCAGAAAGCAAGGATTGACAGCGCTGACATTTTTGCTTCTAGTCGGTGATTGGGAGGACAGCGCAAAACAAATCCGGTCGATAGCGATAACGGCCCCGACTGTCAGCATGCGGGTCCGAGCGTGTCAACCACGCTCGCTTCGTCTCCGGCGCTTGAACACGCAGCCATTGGGTCGATACGCGCGACCCAAAGACGTCAAACCGATCGACCTGACGGACCCGCCCATCGCCCGACCAACGGCGTATAGGCGTGAGGAAGGCGGGGTCTGCCGGTGCCACACCTAGTTCCAGAGATTGTGAATGATATCGAAGTCAAAAAACGCCAACCAAGAAGCGCCGATCAAACGGTGGATGTCTTTCAATACACTGCCAATCTGCGCCCTAGCCGGCTTGCAGGTTTTCTGTGGATCACTGGCGCTGGCGGCCGAACCAGCAGCCGTCGCCAATCCTGGGATTTGGCCGGCCGGATCGAAATCCGTCTTGATCCAGCCCAAGGCCGAGCAGTTCATCGATCGCCTGCTGAAATCGATGACGCTCGAGGAGAAAATCGGGCAGATGGTGCAGGGCGACATCGCGTCGATCACGCCGGACGATCTGCATCGCTACAAACTGGGATCGGTGCTGGCGGGCGGCCTCGCCTCGCCCAACAACGATGTTCACGCAGGGCCGGGCGAGTGGCTGCAACTGGTCGATCGCTATTACCGGGCCTCAATCGCCGATCCCTCGCCTGCCCATCCGCCAATCCCGATCATTTTCGGTATCGACGCCGTTCACGGCGACGCCAAGGTCCGTGGCGCCACGATCTTCCCGCATAATATCGGGCTGGGTGCGGCACACGATCCGGCACTGTTGCAGCGGATCGGCCAGGCGACAGCCGAGGAAGCCGCCGCGACCGGGGTCGACTGGGTGTTCGCGCCGACCGTAGCGGTCGTGCGCGATGTACGCTGGGGACGATCCTATGAAAGCTATTCGGAGGATCCCGCACTGGTGGCGCAATACGCGCCCGCCATGGTTACCGGCATTCAAGGCGCCCTCGGCCGGGACGATGTGCTGGCGCCCGGGCGCACCCTATCCTCGGTCAAGCATTTCCTCGGCGATGGCGGCACCATCGATGGGCGCGACCAGGGCGACAATCAGGCATCGGAGGCGGTGCTGCGCGATGTTCACGCGGCTGGGTATCCGCCCGCGATTGCTGCCGGAGCGGCCATCGTCATGGCATCCTATAATGGTTGGCGCGGCGTCAAGCTGCACGCCAATCACAGCCTGATCACCGAGGTGCTGAAGGGTCGTCTCGGCTTCAACGGTTTCGTCGTCAGCGACTGGAACGCGCAGGAGGAAATTGCCGGCTGCACCAAACTGTCCTGCCCCGCGATGATTATGGCCGGCGTGGATATGGCGATGGCGCCGGATGGCTGGAAGCAGTTCTACGAGAATACGCTAGCCCAGGTGCGCAGTGGTGTAATCCCGCAAACGCGGATTGATGACGCCGTGCGGCGGATCCTGCGCGTCAAGGCGCGGTTCGGCCTGTTTGACCGCAAGCCGCCAACCGAACGCGCAGGCGCCGGCGATTTCAGCGGCTTCGGCGGAGCAGCCCACCGCGCACTTGCCCGCGAAGCGGTGGAGAAATCGCTGGTGTTGCTGAAGAACGAGCATCACACGCTGCCGCTCGCCCCTAAGGGTCGGTTTCTAGTGACGGGCGAAGCCGCAGACGATATCGGCCAGCAATCCGGCGGCTGGACCGTGGACTGGCAGGGTGCGCACAACCAGAACGCTGATTTCCCGGGAGCCACTTCGATCTATGGCGGCATCAAACACGCGGTCGAGCAGGCCGGCGGCGCCGTCAGCCTGAGCCCGGATGGGAGTTTCATCGAACGGCCGGACGCCGCGATCGTAGTGTTCGGCGAGACGCCCTATGCGGAATATATCGGCGATCGCGACACCGTCGAATTCTCACCCGGCGACAAGCACGCCCTTGCGCTGATGAAGAAACTGCGCGCGCAGAACATACCGGTTGTCGCCGTCTTCCTGTCCGGCCGACCGCTTTGGGTCAATCCGGAGATCAATACGTCCAACGCCTTCGTCGCCGCCTGGCTGCCGGGTAGTGAGGGCGAGGGCATCGCCGATTTGCTGTTCCTGGATAAAAGCGGCCGCAAGGCGCACGACTTCACCGGCACACTCCCGTTCTCCTGGCCCAATACCGGCATGCCCGTCGCCTTTGACGCGGCGGGTCACGTGACGGGCGCGCTGTTCGCCCGCGGCTACGGCCTCACTTACAATTCGGATACAAGCGTCGCCGACCTCAGCGAAGATGCCAAATTGCCGGCCGACCATCAGGTGCCGAATACGCTGTTTTACGCCGGCCACGTTACTGCCCCCTGGTCCATTATCGTCGCCGACAGGGCAGCACAGGTGCGCCTGACCATGCATGATCAGGCGAGCCCCGCTGGTGCGGTCGACACCAGGATCGATGGCGACGCCGTCACGGTGACTTGGGCCGGCGGACAAAACGGCATGTGGGCAATCGATGGCGGCGAGCGCACGGTCGATTTTTCCGGTCTCGCCCGGGACCACAAATCGCTGACCCTCGTCTATCGGCGCGATCGACCGATCGCCGGCGCCATCACCCTCGCGATTGGGTGTGGCACGAATTGTCGGGGAACCATCGATATCAGCCGCGCGATCACAGCGGCGGCCGATCAATCCTGGCAGACCCTATCGATCCCGCTCGCCTGCTTCGCCGATCAGGGTGCCGACCTCGCCCGCGTCCTGACACCGCTGGCACTGGCGAGTTCGGAGCCGAACAGCCTGTCGATCCGGCAGGCGATGATCGGACCGGCGACCGAAAATCAGTCCTGCCCGGCCCTGTGATGATCGCTTGACGAGGTTGGAAAAGGGCGGATATTCAGGGGCCTGAGTATCCGTTCCGGGTGCGGCGTGGTTGCTCTGGCCCGCTGGCGGCAATCGTCATGCCCGCTGGCGCGTCGATTGCAAGTTCGACGACCAAGTTGCACGACCAAATTGCACGACCAAGTTGGTCGATTGAACGGCGCGTTCGCCCGCGCCGTGCGGCAAGACAGCGCTTTGAGGGTAAATTCCCGGACCATGTCCACTGTCCAAAAATCGGTGACCATTCACGAGGTGGCATCGCGCGCCGATGTTTCTCTCAAGACCGTATCCCGCGTTATCAACAACGAGCCCAGCGTTCACCCGAAAACACGCGCACGTGTGCTGGAAATCATCAGCGAACTCGATTACCGGCCCAATCTCAATGCACGCGGGTTGGCCGGCGACCGATCCTTCCTGATCGGCTTGTTCTGCGGCGCGCCCGGCGATTATGTGAGCGAATTCCAGATCGGCGCCGTCGAGCGCTGTCGCGAGTCCGGTTACCATCTCATGGTCGAGCCATGGGACACCAACTCGCCGGCCATCGCCGAGCAGATCAACAAGTTCCTCGGCCAGATCCGCCTGGATGGCGTGATCCTGCTGCCGCCGCTCGGCGATAATCCGATCATCCTGGAAAAACTGCAGGCGGCCGGCGTGCCGATCATCCGCATCTCGCCCATGACGCCCCTGGCCAGTTCTCCCTCGGTCGGGATCGACGATTACCGGGCAGCGCGAGACATGACCGCCCATCTCCTGTCGCTCGGGCACAGGCGGATCGGCTTCATTCTGGGACGCGGTGATCACGGCACCACAGAACAGCGCCGACGCGGCTTCGTCGATGAGCTTCTCGCGCGCGGCGTGAAGGCCGATCCGGCGCTGTTTGTTCCGGGGAATTTCGAATATCCCGACGGCCTGATCGCCGCCGAACGCTTGCTCAACCTCGACCAGCCGCCGACGGCGATCTTCGCCAGCAATGATGACACCGCTGTCGCAGCGATGACAGTGGCCCGCAAGCGCGGTATGAGCCTGCCCGACGATCTCTCGGTTGCCGGGTTCGACGATGTCCCGATCGCCTCGATGGTATGGCCGATGCTGACCAGCGTTCGCCAACCGGTCATCGCCATGGCGAAATTCGCCGTAAACCTGATCATCGAAAACTCGCCCCGCCGCAACGGCTGGCCCACCCCGATCCCGCATCACCTCCTCGATTTCGAGCTGGTCATCCGGGGCTCGACGACAGCGCCTGCGGCGCGGTGAGAGAGAAGGGTTGGCCTTGGAGGCCAGAGTTTTGGCGTCAATCAACCCTCAGGTAATAGGATCTGGGATCTGACGCCGGCGTAAGGCAAAAATGCTATATGCCTTGGGATAAGGGCCGAATACTCTTCCGCTGCCGGCTCGCCACTGTGATTGTCAAAGAGAGCGAAGTTTGAAAACCAACGCCCCCTCCGGATCATCGAACCCAAATACATCACGTTCCGTAGAATCGGATGCCGGTTCGTCCGGCGAGTTGATCAGGGGACTGAAGAACCGCCACGTCCAGATGATCGCCTTGGGCGGCGCGATAGGCTCGGGTTTGTTCCTCGGCTCCGCACAAGCGATTCATAGTGCCGGACCAAGCTTGCTATTGGCCTATGCGCTTGGTGGATTCGCCGTTTTCATGATGGCGCGGGCACTGGGTGAATTGCTGCTCTACCGGCCCGTAGCCGGGTCTTTCGCGACTTATGCCGAAGAGTTCGTCGGGCCATGGGCCGGCTTTGTCACTGGCTGGTCCTATTGGTTTCTATGGGTCGCGGTCGGCATCGCCGAACTGACGGCGGTCGGCATCTATATGCAATATTGGTTTCCAGAACTGCCGCAATGGGTATCGGTGTTGGCGATGCTGGGCGTTCTGTTGACGGTCAATCTGCTGAGCGTAAAGTTTTTCGGCGAGTTCGAATTTTGGTTCGCCCTGATCAAGGTGCTGGCAGTCGTCGCCCTGCTGCTTTTCGGTCTGGCGGTGCTGCTATTCGGCCTGGGGCATATGGGCGATGCGGTCAGCGTCACCAATCTATGGCGCTATGGCATTTTTTCCGATGGCGGAATTTCTGCGACATTGCTGATTTGTCCGCTGGTCTTGTTTTCCTTCGGCGGTATTGAACTGATAGGCGTCGCCGCCGGCGAAACCGAGGATCCCAAACGAACTTTGCCAAAGGCGATCAACGGCACGATCTACCGCATCCTGATTTTCTATATGGGCGCGATTGCGATCATCATGTCCCTGGTGCCCTGGCCCGAAATCGGCGCCGATGTCAGCCCCTTCGTCATGGTGTTCGATCATTTCGGCATCCCGGCTGCACCCAGCATCATCAATTTCGTCGTCTTGACCGCTGCGGCATCGGCTTGCAATAGCGGCATCTTCAGCTCCGGCCGCATGTTGTTCGCACTGGCCAAGGCCCGCCAGGCGCCCTCCTTATTCGGTCATATCAGCCATCAGCATGTACCGACCCGGGGCATCGTCGCGTCGGTCGCGATCATGCTCGCAGGGGCCGTGATCAATTATTTCGCGCCAAAACAGGCCTTCATCTATGTGATCAGCGTTGTCGTCGTGATCCAGCTTTGGACCTGGTCGATCATCGTGGTGTCGCAACTCCTCTATCGCCGGGCTGTCGTGGCCGGCAAGGTCCCGCCCTCGCCCTATCCGATGCCGGGCGCCCCCTGGACGGGCTATCTTACGCTGGCGTTCTTCGCGATGATCCTGGTGTTGCTGGGGTGCGACGCCGACACCAGACTGGCGCTTTATGTCTCGCCGATCTGGGTGGCAGCGATGGCCGTCGGCTGGCAGTTCGCGAAGAAAAATGGTGCCGAAACACACGTCGCACGCGTAGCGCCCTGACTTAGTCGGAGGGCCGTCAGGCTCACCGGTTTTCTCACCGGGATCGCCTGCCGAGTTGACGATGTGGCGGACGCCGTTGCTTTTCTGGTATCGGAACGTGCGTCCTCTATCACTGGCGAGGTGCTGCATATCACCGGCGGACGCTACTCGCGCCAATCGCCATTCGAAAAAAGGATCTTGAGACATGGCCGAGGCCTTTATCTGCGATTTCGTGCGCACGCCGATCGGCCGCTACGCCGGAGCACTCCGCGACATTCGCACCGATGATCTGGCGGCCCATCCGCTTCGGGTGCTGATGGAGCGCCACTCAGATACCGATTGGGCGGCGGTCGACGATGTCATCTTCGGCTGCGCCAATCAGGCAGGCGAGGATAACCGCAATGTCGCCCGCATGGCTCTGTTGCTTGCCGGGCTCCCGCTCTCGATCCCCGGCAGCACAGTCAATCGGCTGTGCGGGTCGGGACTCGATGCGGTCGGCAGCGCTGCCCGTGCGATTCGGGCCGGCGACGCCGAATTCATGATCGCGGGCGGTGTCGAGAGCATGACTCGCGCGCCCCTCGTCATGCCGAAGGCAAATGAGGCGTTCAGCCGCGCGGCCGAGATCTACGACACGACGATCGGATGGCGCTTCGTCAATGCACGCATGAAGGAACTCTATGGCGTCGATTCCATGCCCGAGACGGGCGAGAACGTAGCCGCCGAATTCGAAGTCAGCCGCGAAGACCAGGATCTGTTCGCCTATCGAAGCCAGCAGAAATGCGCAAAGGCGCAGGAAGCCGGGTTTTTCGCACGCGAAATCGCCGCGATCACGCTGAAGTCGCGCAGTGGCGAGACGACCGTCGATCGCGATGAGCATCCAAGGGCGGATACGACGCTGGAAGCCCTGGGTAAGCTGAAGACGCCGTTCCGCAACCCGGGCACGGTCACCGCGGGCAACGCATCGGGCGTCAATGACGGAGCCGCCGCTCTTGTCATCGCAAGCGAAGCAGCGGCAAGCCGTCACGGATTGGCGCCCCGCGCCCGGATCGTCGCGATGGCAGCCGCCGGTGTGGCCCCCCGCGTCATGGGCATGGGGCCGTGGCCGGCAACCCAGAAGCTTTTGGCCAGAACCGGATTATCGATGGGCGATATCGACATCATTGAATTGAACGAGGCGTTTGCCTCTCAAGCGCTGGCCGTTACGCGCAAACTGGGCTTGACCGATGACGACGCGCGGGTCAATCCGCAGGGCGGGGCAATTGCCATCGGCCATCCGCTCGGCTGTTCCGGCGCAAGACTGGCGTTGACGGCGGTAAATGGGCTTGAAACTGCCGGCGGCAAACGCGCGATCGCGACGATGTGCATCGGCGTCGGCCAAGGCATAGCAGTGCTGATCGAGACGGTCTGAAGGGGGCGGCCTGCCGACGCTTTAACCCGATTCCGGGCCATTTTGCGCCTCGTCTGGCGCCTATTACAGCCCGTAGTGCTGGCTGTTGCGGACAATGCGCGATGAAGATGCCCAGGATCGTGTCTGTCGGTCATCACTAGATCCTCTCGCCGCCGAGCCTAACGCCAAGGACGCTACCACTACGATGATGCCCGGATTAGATGCGGAATATGCCCATTGGCCAGTCTCGGACGTGCAACCCTTACGAAGGCGCGAAGCGAAGGGCGCGCACGACAAGCATCAGCGATCCACCAAGAAGGCGCCGCAACCCGGGCCCAAAGGGCAAAAGCGGCAAAAGCATCTTCACGACCATCCGATAGGGGAAATGCCGTGCCGCCATGTGCCTGCAAGCCTGCCGAAAATGATCGTAAGGGATCCGACTCAGCGGAGCGTTGGGAATTATGCTCTTGTAGACGTGCTTGAATGCTAAATACGCGTCGATTCCATCGATATCGGCGATTTGCGCCCAGATAGCGCGCAAAATGACGCCGATCGGCATCGGTCGCGCCGCGCGATAACGAAGGAAGTAACGCAGAAATTGCTTGTAATGGCCGATTTCCTCGGCCGCTATGCCGTTCGCGATCCGACGGAGTTCCGGGTCGGCCGAGGCCGACGCAAGCATCCGGTAAAGCCCGGCCGTACCTGCTTCGACAACACAAAGGGCGACCAGTTCCTGGGCCGGGCTCGCGGCCATCGCGGTCACCGTGCATTCGCCTTCGAAATCGAGATAAAAGCGAGCATAGGCGGCTTCCCAGTCGAAGGCTGGCCAGGTCGTCTGCACATAGCGTTTCAGCGCAGCACCATGACCCAGCTCCTCCCGCTTCCACACGCGGGTAAGCCAGCCCACCATCTCGGTATCGGTCGCGAAATATCGCACGAGATTCTGTGTATACAGATGGGACGTGATTTCCACGAATGAGGCTGCCGCGACCATGTAGAAAAGAAGGTTCGCTTTGATTTCGGCACGATCACGGTCTTCTGCCTCCCGTGACGTCCCTCCATCAGGATTAGTGCCGAACCAATTCAAGACGGACCCCTTTTATTTAAACACGTCACCGAATTGGCAAAAGCGGGAATTCGGGCTTACGCGATCCCTTTTGGGCGCCGACCATCGCCAGAACCAGAACCGGCCGTCAGCCGGCTCTGCTCCCGACGGAGAAGAAGACCGGTATTACGCGCCAAGACCGCGATAATAGGCCGTGTACCTCGTCTGGAACGACCGATCCGGCAGCGATAGGGGATCATATTCCGGGCTGGCCTTGACGATTTCGCGGCTGACGTTGAGATCGACCTGCCGGTCCGCCCAATCGATCATCCGGGCGGAGCGAGGCGAGATCAGCACCCGCTTGCCCGGCCACCAATTCTTCGTATCGACGATCAGGTAATGGATGCTCCAATCCTCATCCTCGACCAGAAAATCATCAACATGGCCAATCTCGCCGTCGGTCGCGTGAATATGGTATCCTGTCACTGCGGCAATGCTGCGCAGATGCGACTGCGCCCGGTAGCGGCGACCATAGGGGGTCGCTTCGTCGCGGGGCCGTGCCTGAATGGCAGCCTCTTCGCTCATGGCATTGATATTCCCGTATCCGCCGAGAAACACGTCGCTGTTCCAATAAGGGCTCCAGCCGTAATAGTCGTAGAGATGGCCTTCCATCTCCCGCGAAACCGGTTTGTCGGCGTCGATCCCAGGACTGTCCTTGACTTGCTGGATGGTCAGCCGCGCTGCGAACTGATGCCCGATCGGGCTGAAATGGTTGAGGACCGAAGGCGGGACGAGAACTTTATGCCCGGTCAGCCATCCCGTGCTAACAACGAGCCAGCGCACCCGCCAGGTCGCGTCGTCGAATAGAAAGTCGCTGACGTGACCAATCGGTCCGTCCGTAGCGCCGATCGAATAACCGGTGATGTCGGATGAGTTTCTCAGCATTTCAGGATTTCCTCACATGCAGGAACGGGACATCCGTAGATGGAGCGAGCGGCATTGCCGTTTCAGGGTCGGAAACTACCTAGGGTCTGGTCGGTTCAAGCTGAACCGTGAATCGCGCTCTAATGCGGGCTGAGACCAGTATCCTTAGGGAGCCGATATCGGAAGCTTGATGACTGCGGCGGCTATGCCATCGGCGAGTTCGCCCGTGGCGACCGCCATGGCCGAAACAATACCCGCGTCTCGGACGCTGCCGGACGACTGCTCGATCGGGGCAATGAATGCGCCGCGTTCGGAGACCAGCACGGCGCCATTGGTCTTATCGAGAACCGTCCAAGCGGCGGTCAAAACGCAACGTCGGTCAGGTTCAATGTCGAATGCCTCGATGGTCACGAGAATCTGCCGCTCCATTCGTCTGTTAGGCGGCGCTGCGGTGATCTGATCACCCGGCAGGCGGACAACCAAGTCTGCCATCAGGGCATGATTGAGCCCCTCCGACAGGCGTTCGGCCCATCGGCCGGTAGCGCTGACTTTCAGCTCGTTCCCCCTTGTTCGCAGAATGATATCGGTCGTGTCGAGGTAATCGGGCACTGAGACGCGTTGAAGCTCGATGGCCGGCCGGGCCGTCACATTCGATATTCCGGCCGCTGTATCCACCGGCGCGCTCAGGGAATAAATACTTCGCGGCGGCCCGGACGAGCAACTTGCGCAGGCAACAAGTATTACCGGAAGGAAGGAGAGCGGCCGCTTCATTTCGCTTCCTTCGATATTATGGTGCCGGACGGATTGCGTTCAAAATCATGCATAAACACGCGCAGGGAACCGGCGCTGGCGGCGAGATCACGCAGAGTCGCCTCAAGATCTTGACGGACCGGAGAACGCGGCCCCGTCATATCGCTAAGCGACGTCACGAGCCGGTCGGCGTCGGGGCCAATCGTGCCAATTTGTTTGTGGGCTTCACTGGCGAGTTGATCGATATTGCCAAGGGTTCGCTGGGTGTTGAGCTGTATTTTGTCCACAGCGCCCGTCATCGTACGCAGGGTGGTTCGGGCATCGCCCAATGTCTTTTGCGCTCCGTCGGATAGGGGAGCGATTTGGTCGCCGACCTGATCCACCACGCGCTGTATGCTCACCAATGTCTCCCGAGCCTTGCTTGCCAGCTCAGGCAGGTTCATTGCGAGAAACTGATCCTTCAATTGCTGGAAGTCAGACGGTATCGTCGGAACCTCAACAACACTGTCCTCGCCGCCGCCTGCCAATGTGGCCGGCGTATCTGGATGAAAATCAAAATCGACGCTGAGCTGGCCGGTCACAAAGCTTAGCGAGGTAAGTTGCGCCCGCAGACCATTCTTGACCCCGTCCCGGATATCGGAAACGTCAAGCGGCTTCGTCCGACTTGTACGCCCGATCGTATCGGGTTCGATATCAACATACACGAACACGATGGGCGTATTGTTCGCCGCATTGACGTTGACCTTCAGATTTTTAACCTCGCCGACCTTAACCCCCCGAAACGTCGCCGGCGAGCCGACCGTGAGCCCGGATACCGAACCCGGGAACACTGCCAGAATATGGATTCTCGTTGAGAACAGTCCGGTGCCCGCGAATGCCAAGATTGACATGACGCCAAGCGCTAGTCCGCCCAGCACGAAGGCTCCGACGAGAAAGGGCTTGCTGGCGGCCATCTCAATCCTCTTCTTTCCGACGCGAACCATCGGCTTCGGCGCGATTCATGAAGGCGATTACCGTGGGATGTTTGCAGGTCTCCAACATGGTCCGGGGAGCGCCATGGGCGATTGCCGTCTTTGACTCGGTGTCGAGGAAGACGCCGTCATCGCAGATAGCGAGGAGACTCGGCAACTCGTGGCTCACCATCACCACGGTGATGCCAAATCCGTCACGCAGGCTAAGGATCAGGTCGTCCACGCCCTTGGAAGAAATCGGATCGAGGCCAGCGGATGGCTCATCCAGGAACAGAATTTCGGGATCAAGGGATAGGGCGCGGGCGAGACCGACTCGTTTTCGCATGCCGCCGCTGAGATCCGCCGGCATGCTCGCCCTGCCGGCATTCAGGCCGACAAGCGACAGTTTCATTTGCACCAGCGCGTCGATTGCGGCGGCATCTAGTCCGGTGAACATCTGAAGCGGCAGTGCCACATTCTGAGAGGCTGTCATGGAACTCCAGAGCGCGCCTTCTTGGAACGAGACGCCAAAGCGACGACCAATCTCCGCACGACGCCCTTCAGCCTGGGACCAATAATTCTCTGAGCCGAAAAAGACCTCGCCCGCACTTGGGCGGAGTAGCCCGACAAGCGCCTTCATCACCGTGCTCTTGCCGCATCCGCTGGCACCCATAATGGCGAATATCGAGCCGGACCGAACGTCGAACGATAAATCCTGCTGGACCGGGTGCTCGCCATAACCAACGGCAAGCCCTTCAATTCGCAATGTCGAATTGTTCTGTTCCGTGGGCATCCTCTTAGAAATCCAGCGCGTTGGCGCAAACGGCGAAGACAGCGTCCAGTGCGATAATGCCGACGATGCTCACCACCACCGCGCTGGTCGCCGCATTGCCGACATCGGTGGTGCTGCGACCAGCTTTCAGCCCAATTCGACAACCGACGATTCCGATGAGGGCCCCGAATGTAATGCTTTTGGTTAGCCCGAAGACCACCTCCCCCACCGTCACAGAGCCGCGAACTTGCGCGATGAAGGTATCGGGCGAGATATGGAGCATTGCGATCGCCACAGCAAAGCCACCTAAAATGCCGATCACGCTTCCATAGAGAAACAGCAGCGGCATCATGACCGTCAGCGCCACGACGCGCGGCAATATCAGATAGTCCCCGATCGGAATGCCAATAACCCGCAGAGCGTCGATCTCCTCCGAACCGACCATGGTCGCAATCTCTGCCGCGTAGGCCCCGCCCGTGCGGCCTGACATCACAATGGCCGTCATGATCGCCGCCATCTCACGGAACATCGCGACGCCGACAAGATTGGCGACATAGATATCGGCGCCGAATTTCCGCAGTTCCACCGCCCCAACGAACGCGAGAATGCCGCCGACGAGAAGATTGACGACGGCCACGATCGGCAGGGCGGACACACCGGCATTCTGAACGCATGTCATCAGATCAATCAGGCGCATCCGAGCGTTTCCGCGCAGTGCCACTCCAGAGCGAAGGATGGTATCTCCGAAGAGCGTCGTGGTCGCGGCGACTTCCGACCCTTGAGCCATGACGAACAGGCCAACGCGCTCGATCCCGGCGTGCGACCGAACCGACGCAGGCAAAGCGGCTTCATTTTCGGGTAACAGGTCGAGAAGGTGCTTGGCAGGCTGAGGCAGCCCCGAATCGTCGAAACGCACACCACGTTGCACCGAAATCCGGCGGAGTGTTGCAAGAAAGACAAGCAGCGAACTATCCCAACGGCCAAGCTTGCTGGCGTCGAAACAGATAGACAGAACCCCAGCACCCTTTAACAACCGCTCCACAGTTTCCGGCCGGGCGCTGTTATCTTGGGTAGTCCAGTCACGCGTAATCGAAAGCAAGATGGCCCCGTTATCGACGCGAGCGCTCCACCCAGGGCCGCTCGGCGCCTCCGTCATAGCCGCCCGATCAGACAAACCCGAAAGACGAATAGGTGAGCTGTGAAGGGATTCAGCAATATGCCTTCCATCGGGGGCAATGACTTTCCAATCTAAGGCAAAGGCGACTGAGAATTGGCCAATGGGTCCCCATGTGAGCTGGAGGGGCGGACGATGAGTGCCGACATCGTCTTTCAGGGTACTGTGCGAGGTACGGCCAAGAAAGCATCGGAAACTACTCAGACCGGCCTATCGCCCGAGGCGGTCGGAAAGCTCGAGCGGGCCGTGAGGCAAGATCG
>CAIZEE010000683.1 GCA_903931835.1 uncultured Elstera sp. | reverse complement strand
GGCCGCCTCACGCAGCGACGCGGCGATTTCCTCCAAATGCGGCTGAACCGCCTCGACCAATAATTTGTTGCTCTCAACTTTGCCGCCGAGATTGGCCAGCATAAGCCCCAATTGGAACTTGCCCTGCTGCGTGCGCGAAACGGCGCCAACCTCCTCCAGCGTCACGAGGAAGCGGTGCACCGTGGGCAGATTGCTGCCGATCACCTGCGCGACATCGGTGGCGCTCAGGCCCCGCTGGTTCGTCGCGAGCACATTCAGGATCTGGAATGCCTTGCCGACCGATCCGTTTTTCGGCGTTTTCAACGGGGCTGAAATGATCGTGCTCCTTGCAGCGGACAGCCAGGATGGTCGCGAGTGCGACCCCTTCCAGCCTTGCTACCTATTATTGCCGTAGTTCGACCACGGCGGCACCCGTTCCGTAAATCGGCTCGTAGCCATGCACTGTCGCTTTGCTGAGCTTTCCGTCCAGCGCTCCGAGCAGGAAGGCCAAATGCTTCAGACCGGAATCGGTCGGCAAGGCAGCGGCAGCGGCGGCGGCTTCCCGACGCAGAGCGTCGGCATCGCCGGATTCCAAGGCAGCCAGCACGCGCCGGTTGGCTGCATCATCAGCGCTATCGGCAAAATGATCGGCGTCTGGATCAATCGGCGACCGGAACATTCTCGCTGACAACCCGCCGACGGCGACGATCGCGACACGTTTGCCTTGGTTGTCGGAGACGCTACGGACGAGCTGACCCAGGCGCTCGGTCTTTGCCCAATCATGATAAACATTATTGGCCGTGACGATCATCGGCCTCGCATGATCCGGATCGATGAAATGGGCAGCGACGATCGTGCCCGTATCGATCGGGAACCCCTCGTAATTCACCGCCTTAGACTTGACATCCGCTGCCGGTCCGCCGGCGACGCAGGCTTCGGCGAAGGCAACGTCGATAGTGATGTCATAGGGAAGATCGCCCCACTGATACCAGTTCTCGTCAACATGGACGCCCGCCAGACGCGGCTTGGTTTGCCACAGCTGGTCAAGCACCGCGATCCACTGGGTCGAGTAGATCGCGATGACATCCGGCCGACTGGCGGCCAATGCCTGCCCGGCCAGTTTGGCGGCACTACCGAGGCGTCCCCATGGGGCGACGCTCGGCTTCAGCACCAGATGCGGCAGCGACGGCATGACGAAAGCTGAAACCACGGGCATCAAGAAGCACTCCCCTAACCGAGATGGATCGTGTTAGGCCATCGCTGCGCGATGTGCCTGAAGGTCCCATTCCATGACCGCATTGCCGGTGCCGATAACGGTGCCATAGCCATGCAACTCGCCCGGAATTTGCGGATAGCCCATGGCCGCGAACATCCATGTGAAGGCGCCGGATTTCACCTCGGCAAAGGCTTCATCTATGAATTGCGGTAGGATCTCGAAGACCTCTTTGGTCTGTCCTTTGCGCAGCATTTCGATGATCCGCATATCCCATTTATAGCCGGCATAATTCTCCGGATGCTCGGCCGACATATCCTCAGGGATCGCCGGCTCCTCATGGAAATGCAGATGGCAGAGCGTGTTGGAAGCCAGCAGCACGGCGCGGCGGCCGGTCTGCTCGATCGCCTGCCTCGTCGCCTTGCCAAGAATATCCATCTCGCCCAGCCCTTCCTTGGTGTTCATGAAATAGGGCGAGTTATTGGCGGATATGCCGACGATCGGAATGTCCCATTGGGGACGGATCATGTGCAGTGTCGTGATCGTGCCGTAATCCACGCGAAAGTTTGGATTGCGCATCATCTGGGTCGTCAGGCCCATATCGCCGGCAATCGAACAACAGGCCTCCGCCAGCTCAACATCGACGTCCAATTCGAAATCGTAGCGGAACAGATTGGGAAAGATCGGATCAACCGACTTGCCGGAAAGATGCTTCACGCCGAGGAAATGGTGGCCGACATGCGTCATCCAATGCGGCGAATGCACCAGCAGGACATCTGGCTTCAACCGATCGAGGCTCTTGCGCGCGCGCTCATAGGCCCAGCGCAACTGCTCCCAGCCGCCTTCCGATTTCGGTTCATTCTGAGCGGGGTTCTCGGCATAGACCAAATGCGGCGGATGCGGCGCCAGAAAACCAGCGAGGATTTCACCTTTAGACATAGCTTTGTCCTTCCACTCAGAGGGTTAGAAAGAATCGGTACGCTTATGGGCGACAGCCTGCATTTCGATCAGCAGATGGGGATGGGGCAATTGATGGACCGCCACAGTTGTCCGGGTCGGTCCGTCGAACGAGAAATACTCGGCATAGATTTCGTTGTAGGCGCTGAAGTCGGCCATCGTCATGAGGTAGGAATTGATCGACACCAGATCGCTCAATTCCAATTCCACGCTGTTCAGAATGATCTCCAGCGTCTTGATCACGGCGCGTGTCTGTTCGCGGATATCCAAGGTCACCGTGCCGTCGGGGTTCTCGTGGACGCCGGCGATCGAGTTGTCGAGACGCCGGGCGCTGGTACCGGAAATGAAGTAGAACTCGCCGGCCCGTTTGACATGAGGAAACTGGCCGCGCGGAACCGCGATATTGCCCAAAACCTTGGCGTTTTTCACAATGCACTGTCCTTGTAGAATTCAAATTCGATCTCGACACTGGCGCCAAGCGGAAGCGCGCTGACGCCGACAGAAGTACGGGCGGGCGGCGTTACCATTGAGTCGATCGCCGCCTCCCAGGCCCGGTTGATGTCCGCAAACTGCTCGAACCGCGTGGTAAAAATCCGCGCCGCTACCAGATCATCCAGCGCGATACCAAACTCTGGTAAGGCGCCGATCAGATTGGCCATAATTTTGGCCGTCTCCGCCCCCGGCCCACCTGGTTCCAGAACACTCGTCATGGCATCGAGCGCGATCATGCCAGAGACGCGGATCCAAGGGCCCGCCTTGACAGCAGGACTGTAGCGAAACCGCGGTTTGGGCAGGAGGGTTGAGGTCAATGCCTGGGCCATCACGGGCTTCCCTACAGCTTGACGCAGATCGTCATGGGCTCGGAGTAGAAGCCGAGCGAATGACGGCCGCCTTCACGGCCGATACCCGATAGTTTAACGCCACCAAAGGGTGTTCTGAGGTCGCGCAGAAACCAGGTATTGATCCAGGCGATCCCCGTCTCCATCAGCGGCGCCACGCGATGCGCTCTCGCCAGATCGCTCGTCCAGATCGCAGCCGCGAGACCATAGCGCGTGTCATTGGCCATACGGATGGCATCCGCTTCGTCATCGAACGGCGTGACATGGCAGACCGGGCCGAAAATCTCTTCTTTGACGCAGCGCGCGGTCTCGGCCAGGCCGGTCAGGATGGTGGGCTGTACGAAGGCGCCCGCATCGCGATCGTCGCCAAAATGGGGCACGCCGCCGCCGGTAACGACCGTCGCCCCCTCCTCGATCGCCAGCCGATAATAGGATAGCACCTTCTCGCGATGACCTGTCGAGATGAGGGGGCCCATCGTCGTTTTGGGGTCATCCGGCCGGCCCGGCACCAGCGCGTCGGCGCGCAGACGCAGCGCATCGACGAAGCGTTCAAAGATCGGCCGCTCGACATAGACCCGCTCGGTACAGAGACAAACCTGTCCGCAATTGAGGAAGGTCGAGCGCGCGGTCCCGTCTACCGCGGCCTCGAAGTCGGCGTCAGCGAAAACGATCGCCGCGTTCTTGCCGCCGAGTTCAAAGGAGATCGGCTTCACCGTGGCGGCAGCGGCGCGCATGATCGCTGAACCCGTCGTACTCTCACCGGTAAAGGTGATGGCATCGACGCCCGGATGCGAGGTCAGGAATTCGCCCGCTGAATTCGGCCCAAAGCCATTGACCAGATTGAAAACGCCGGGCGGCAGGCCGATCTCGTGGCAAATCTCCGCCAGCAGGCCAGCCGTCGCCGGAGTCTCCTCCGACGGCTTCACAACGACCGCATTACCGGCAGCCAAGGCCGGTGCCACTTTCCAGGTCATCAGCAACAAGGGTAGGTTCCAGGGCGAAATCACCGCGACCACGCCGAGCGGTTTTTGCACCGTGTAGTTCAGGGCGCCGCGGCCATCCGGCGTGGGTGTGCGAAAGCTTTCTTCCTGAAATCCCACCGCCAGATCGGCGAAGATCCGGAAATTCGCGATGCCGCGAGGGACATCGAGCGATCGAACCAAGGCAAGAGGCTTACCGGTATCGGCCATCTCCGCCGCCACGAAATCATCGAAGCGTTGCTCCATCCGATCGGCGATCCGGCGCAACCAGGTGACGCGTTCCTGGATGGAAAGCTGCCCCCATCCGGCGTCAATGGCGGCACGCGCAGCCGAAACGGCCTGGTCGACGAGGGTGCGATCAGCCTCGACCACCCGCGCATGGATCGTGCCGTCAACCGGGCTCACATCATCAAAGCGCACCCCCTCAGTTACGAAGCGGCCGCCGACATAGTTGCCGATCAACGTCGCCTTATGGTCGGCATAGTCGGGTGAATGCTGCATGATACCGAACCGTCCGAGATGCGTTGCTACCGAGCCCGTTCCGTTAGCGCTAGAAATTATAATTCATCGTGACGCCGATGGTCCGCGGCTGACCCGTCGCCACTCGGTTGAGCGTCGGCAAATTGGCACCCAGCGAGTTGGTATCAGACAGGGCGGTTCGCACATTCGCCAGATTGTTGATGAAGAAGAAACCGCCGATCTTGTCGGACACGAGCCCAACCCGGAAATTCGCCAGATTGTAGCCAGGCAGCCGGTTCTGCGAGAAGGTGTAGTCGACGAAGGAGCCGACCTGACTGTCGTTCATGCGGATGACATAGTCGTAGTCGTCAAACGCTGGCCGGTCATAAACGACCGAGAAATCGGCCGTATAGGCGGGGATGTCGGGAATGCGTTCGCCCGGAACGAAACCCGCCGATGACGTCTCGTCATAAACCGCATGAGTGACGCCGCCGCTGGCGGTGACGGTCAGGCCGGGCAGGATCTTGGCGGTCATCTCCAACTCACTGCCGTAGACGCCGGCACTCTCGCTGTTATTGGTGAAGAAGAAGCCGCAAGGCAGCGGCACCTGAGTCTGTATATTCTTCCAGTCTTCGTAATAAACCGCGCCGTTGATCGACAGACGGTTGTCAAACAACCGCGCCTTCTCGCCAACCTCATAGTTCCAGACCGTATCGGGCGCATAGGTAAACTGAGCCCCCGTATCCGGACCACAAAGCCCGACTGGAACCAGCTGGTTGCCGCCGCCCGGCCGGAAACCCTTGCTCGCCGTGGTGTAGACCGTCAGATCCTCGGTCGGCGTGAAGGCGAGGCTGACCATTGGCGTGACGCCGGACGCCGTTTCCTCATCGGAGACGGTGAAAGCAGCATTGGTGCCGGTCGCAAATACGCCCGTGTCGTTGACGCCCATCGTGCTCTTGTAATCATAGAAGCGCAGGCCGGCAGTAACCTTGAACATCGACGTGATCTGATATGAAGCGTTTCCGAAGACCGCATATTGCCGAATCGTCTGCGGCTGCAGTTCGTTGATCAGATTGTTGATGCCGACAATCGGAATATAGGCGTCGGAATAGGACTGCTGGGTAAAGGTCGACTGAAAGCGGCTGTAGAAGACGCCACCCAACCAGTTGAACGGCCCATCACCCTTGGAGCCGACGCGAAATTCCTGACTGACCTGCTGGGACGTATCAACCTCAAGCAGCGACGCCGGTGCATAGAACGGGAGGATCAGCAATTGCTGAAAATCCTCGCTCAGATCCATCGTCTGCTTTTCTTCGCGGTTCCATTGCGAGGTCGCCGAGGTCACCGTGAAATCCTCAAATTCGTATTTGGCGACCAGGCTGAACAGACGGAACTGATCGGCGAAGGGCTCGGCCTGATCGAACGGCTGATAATGCGCCAGCGGACCGGCATCCTTGCCCGGCGGGGAGTCGAATGTGTCGTAGCCGCCCTGGGTGATGCGCTGATAGAAGAAGCTCGGCGTGATGGTCAGATTCGAGGTCGGCTGAAACAACAGGCTGCCGCGGATGCCCTGCAGGTCTTCGTCGTTAACATCCGAATAGACCTTGGTCGCCGGCGTCCCCAGCACATTGCCGCGGATGGTTCCGCCGACATTGGGCGGCAGGTTGGCTGGGTTGTAATCAGCCTCAAGCGGGAAATTGCTTTCGACGATACGGTCGATCCAACCGGAGTTATGCAACTCGGTGCCAACTAATCGCATGGCCAGCAGATTGTCGAAGATCGGAATATTAACAGCGCCGTTGATATTGCCGTTTGCACCGCCGCCATCGGTACCCGAACCGGTAACCTCGATGCTGCCGCCATAGGTGTCGAGCTGAGGCTGATTGGTCAGCAGCTTCACCGTTCCACCCATCGATCCAGATCCGTACAGCGTCCCCTGCGGACCGCGCAGGATTTCAAGGCGGTTGAGATCATACAGATTGGGATCGATCACCACTTTGCCGTTATTGGCGCCGGCCGGCGACGTGACCGGCGTCTCGTCAACATAGAAGCCGGTGGTTGGTGCCGCGCCGCCAGAAGAGGTCAAGCCGCGCATCTCGATTTCCGTTTGCCCCGGTCCAGCTGAGCGGATCGCCACACCGGGCGTTTCCTGGGCAACCGAGCTCAGATTGACCAAGCCCGAGTCATCCAACTGGGCACCCGATATGGCCGTGATGCTCATCGGCGTTTTCTGCACCGTCGATTGCCGCTTTTCGGCGGTTACGACGATCTCCTGAAGTTGCCCGGAGGTATCGGCCTGAGCGAGCGCCCTTGCCGCCCCACCGACACCAAGCAGAACCATGCAGGCGACCAAAAGACATGCGTCGCGACGATGATGTGACCGAGCTGACTGCATCGCTGACCCCCGAGCTGGCAAATACTTATATCTCATTATTTGAGATATATAATTCGTTAAATGATATACTGTTGGAGGGGCTGAACACTGTCAAGCGTTTGGAACACGTCTGCCCGGCGAGACAGAGTCTGCAGCCGGTCAGCTTTGGAAATCAGCCTTCGTGTAGATGGGATGTCCCTGGCTCTCGAACGTGGATCGCGACTCTGCGGCCCGAGGTCAGTTAGAGCGTCAGGCCAGCGCCTACCGCCCTGCTTTGACGATATCGAGGGCCACGTCGACGATCATGTCTTCCTGGCCGCCCACCATGCGCCGTCGGCCAAGCTCAACCAGGATCTCGCGCGCATCGACGCCGTTTTCGGCACTCGCCTTCTCGGCATGGCGCAGGAACGACGAATAGACGCCGGCATAGCCAAGCGTCAGTGTCTCCCGATCGACGCGCACCGGACGATCCTGCAGCGGACGGACCAGATCCTCCGCCGCGTCCATCAGCTTGTATAGGTCGGTGCCGTGCTTCCATCCCTTGCGCTCGATCGCGGCGATGAACACCTCGAGCGGCGCGTTGCCGGCCCCCGCCCCCATGCCGGCAAGGCTGGCATCGATCCGGATTGCCCCCGCTTGCACGCCGACGATCGAGTTGGCGACGCCGAGCGATAGATTGTGATGGGCATGCACGCCGCGTTCGGTTTCCGGCTTCAGCACGCGGTCATAGGCCTGCAGCCGCGCGCGATAGCCATCCATGTCGAGCGCCCCGCCGCTATCGGTGACGTAGATGCAGGTGGCACCATAGCTTTCCATCAATTTCGCCTGAGCAGCCAGCGGCTCAGGCTCGATCATGTGGCTCATCATCAGGAAGCCGACCGTATCCATGCCGAGGTCACGCGCAGCGCCAATATGCTGGCGCGCGACATCCGCCTCCGTGCAATGCGTCGCGATGCGCACCGAACGGACGCCGAGGCTATAGGCGTGCTTCAGATCCTCGACCGTCCCGATACCGGGCAGGAGCAGCGTTGCGAGGCGCGCGTGGGTCAGGACATCCGCCACCGCTACGGCATCGATCATGTGCGCCGGATCGCCAAGGCGCTCGATGAGGCGAAAGTCGACGCGATTGAGGTGTCGCATGGCGACGGGCTGAACGGCTCCAGCTTCAATTACGGTTTTGGCGCCCATACCGATAGCGAGTGGATCGAGGCGGTGGCGGATGTTCTGTCGCATGCCCGCCTCGCGACGCTGCTGCTGCCCGGTATCGGGACGGTCGAGGATTTG
>CAIZEE010000682.1 GCA_903931835.1 uncultured Elstera sp. | reverse complement strand
GGGCTTCGGGCTGGGCATCGAGGCTCTGGAAGCCTTTGGCCATGCCGGTCAGGCCGAGTTCGTTGAGAAGATCGAGGGTTGGGTGAAGCAGCATATTTGGGCGTCCTTTCAGCGGAAGTAACGGGCACCGCGCACATTGGCGTGGCTATCCACGCTGCCGCCCTCTGGGGCGGGCGCAGCGAGATCGAGGTTGTGGGCAATGATGGAGGCGACGCTTTTGGAGTTCAGCGCGCCGGTCGCCAGGGCGTAGGCCGACACACTCTCCGCGCGGCTGTTGGCCAATGTCTTGTAAAGGCGCAGCACGCCCAGACAGGTGCGAAAGCCCTGCTCGGGATGGGGGCGGCGCGACAGGATGGCCATAATCAAGCCCTCGGTGTCGGGCCCGATATCGGCGCCCCAACGGCGAAAGCGCTCGGGCGACCACTCTGCATAGAAGCGATGGGCGCGTGGCATATGCTCGGTGAGCGTACCGTGACGCGTAACACCGCCATAGCGGCGCTGATGAGCGGCAACGCGCTTGCCGCGGTGGAAGAGCTCGATCGTGCGCGCGGTGATGCGGGCATCGACCTGCTCGCGGATCAGGGCATGGGGAACCGAGTAGTAGAAGCTCTCGATCTCGACGTGATAATCAACCCCAGTGCGGACCAGGCGCCATTCGGCATATTCATAATCGGTTGGCGGCAACGCCCGCAACGCCGGCCGGTCCAGGCTCTCCAGCAGATCCGCCCGGCTGACACCGAGCTTGCGCATCGGACGGGTATTCATCGCCGTCATCACGTCTGCGACCGCTGCGCTGGCTTCCTCCAGCGAGAAGAAGGTCTGGTTGCGAAGCCGGCCGATAATGTAGCTTTGCGCAAAGCGCACCCCAGCTTCCACGGATGCTTTATCCTTGGGCTTTTTGGGGCGCGCCGGCAGCACTCCGACGTCGTAATACGCGGTCATCCGCCCGTAGCTGCGGTTGATCTCAGGATCATAAAACGACGCCTTGTTCACCGCGCTTTTGAGGTTGTCGGGCACCAGGAGTCGCGGGACACCGCCGATGTGCCGGAACAGGCGAACGTGCGAGCCGATCCAGTCTGGCAGCGTTTGCGACCAGGTTACGTCGGCGAAGGTGAAGTTCGACGCCCCCAGCACAGCGACGAAGATCTCCGCCATCCGGATCTCACCAGTCAACGGATCGGCGATCCCCAAGCGCTTGCCGGAATAATCGACGAACAGCTTGTCGCCGGCGACATGATGTTGCCGCATCACCGGCGACAAGCGTTGCTGGAAAGCCCGCAGCAGCTCACAAAACCGCGAGTAGCCGTAGCCGTCGGGACAGGTCTGACCCCACTTGAACAGTGGCGACAGAACGCATTGTGAACGTTGGTCGCTAAACTATTGAAATTCGATGCATGGGATTTGGCACCGAAAAGGGTGTGGTGCTAAATAATTTGACTGTAATGCCTTTATTTCTGGACTCATTGTCCAGATATGCGGTGATAATCGTTCATGTTCGTGCGCGAAAAGACCGTCAACGGTTACACCTATCTCTACCTGGTCGAGAATGTCCGGGAGAACGGACGCACCAGGCAGCACATCATTCGCAATCTTGGCCGCAAGGAGGCCGTTCTGGCCGCCGGCGACCTTGATCGCCTGCTGGCATCAATCGGCCGCTTCACTGAGCGGGCGCTGGTGCTCAATGCCATCGAGGCCAATCCGGTCGAGGTCCATGCGCGCCGGATCGGGGGGCCCTTGCTGGTCGGTCGGTTGTGGTCGCGACTTGGAATCGGCGAAGTTCTGGAAGAGCTGCTGGCCGACCGTCAGTTCGGCTTTGCCGTCGAGCGGGCCGTGTTCGTGGCCGTTCTGCACCGTCTGTTCGTCTCGGGTTCGGACCGATCGTGTGTCGACTGGATGCGCAGCTACGCCATTGATGGTGCAGACGAGCTTGGGCTCCATCAGTTCTACCGGGCGATGGCCTGGCTGGGCGAGGAGATTGAAGAAAAGGCCGAAGGCGCACTGGCGCCGCGCTGCGTGAAGGACGTGGTCGAAGAAAAGCTCTTCGCGCGCCGGCAGGACCTGTTCACCGATCTCAGCCTGGTGTTCATGGATACCACCTCGTTGTCTTTCTACGGCGCGGGCGGCGAGACGCTGGGCAAGCGTGGTCACTCCAAGGACTTCCGCCCCGATCTGGCGCAGATGATCCTGGCATTGGTCGTCGATGCCGAGGGCCGACCGATCTGCACCGAGATGGTGCCCGGCAACAACGCTGACGTGACCGTCCTGTTGCCGGTGGTCGAGCGGCTGCGCACCCGTTTTGGCGTCACCCGCGCCTGCG
>CAIZEE010000681.1 GCA_903931835.1 uncultured Elstera sp. | reverse complement strand
CAGAAACTCGGTCGTGCCGTAGTGATCGGTCAGCATTGGGTTCCAGTCATAGGTGTAGCCGAGCCGGGTGAACGGGTAGCCGGGCCGGATCGTGTCGCCGTAATGCCAGGCATAGGTGACTGAGTTCGCAACGAATTCCCGGGGCATGAGATCCGCGGAGACTTTGTCGTCGGGCAGGTATTTGCAAACGGGTGCGGCCGGTTTGGCGGTGTCGAGGCCAAAGCAGGGGCGTTTTAGCGCCTCTCGCGGCACCTCGAAAATGATGAAGCCCGGATAGTGGAACCAGCCTTGGCTGAGCGGCGGCAATCCCAGCACTTGGGCCAAGCGCAATTCCAATGCCGCCCCCTTCAGCTTCCAGTCATGGCATTTCTTCAGAACCTCGCCGGTGATCGTCACCCACACGCCGACCGCAGGCACAGAATAGGTGCAGGGATAATGATGATCGGGACAGGCCATCGCCTGATATTCCACATCGTTCACCCAGGAGACGACGCTGACGGTCGGCGTCTGCGGGATCGGCAGAAGCGGCCGCAATTTGGCCGGTGTCGCCACTGCGGCATCGGCGAGGCCGCGTGCATAGACCGCGTTGATGTCGTCGTTGGGCTTATCGGGGGAGAGGGTGCAGCCGGCCAGGCCGAGGAACAAAAGTACCGCTACGACAACACGCTGTCCCCTCATCGATCCCCTATCCTTCTCAAACCCAGTTCGCTCAGATTTTGAGCGCCGCCCGCACCCGGTCGCCCAGGGTTTGCAAGCGCTCGACCGGTTCATTAGCGAAGACGAAGCGGATGAACCCTACCCCGTTCACCTCGCCCCATCCGGTCATGGCGGTGGCGCAGACGCCCTGCTCCAGCAATCGTTCCGACATCTCCGCCCCGGTCAGTTCGAAATCCGAGACGCGCAACAGCATCGACCAGCCGCCCGCCGGCAGGCCGTAAGGCAGGCCTTGCAACTGTTCGGCCACGGCGTCGCGGCGGCGCTCGAGCTCGGTCACATAGCCCGGCAGGGTGACGCCTGATGCCTCCAGCGCCGTCGCCGCTGCATCCTGGGCGATGCCGACCGGGACCACGACATTGGCAAGCGAGACGGCAACCAGATCCGGCATTGCCCAATCGGGCGCCACGATCCACCCCACCCGCCAGCCGATCATACGCAGCTCCTTGGAGGCAGCACCGATGATGATCGTGCGCTCCGCCATGCCGGGAAACCCGGCTGGATGGATCACCGTGGCACCGTCGAACAACAGCCGCTCCATCGCGCTGTCGAGGATCAGCAGCAGATCATGCTGCCGGCATAATTCCGCGACCAGCGCCCAATCGCCGGCGTCGAGTGCCGCACCACTCGGCATCGATGGCGACATCAGCAGCATGGCGCGAGTTTTGGGGCCGATCGCTGCCACCAGCGCTGCCCGGTCGAGCCGCCATTCAGCGCCAGCTGAGAAGGTGAACGGCACGGAGCGCGGAACGCCGCCGGCCAGACGGATGCGGTTGATCAGCCCGACATAGGTCGGATCCGTCACGATGACCTCATCGCCGTCATCCACCGTCGCCAGTAAGACGTTCAAGATCCCCGACAGCCCGCCGGCGGCGACCAGACAGTGACGCGCGGTATAGGGAACACCCGACAGCACCGAGACGTGGCGGGCCACCACCTCCCGCAACCGCTGTTGCCCGACAAAGGGCAGATAGCTGTTGGCGTCGTCTTCGCAGGCGGCTGCGCGCGTTCGAGCGATCGCGGCCGGATCAGGCGGAATATCGGTGTCGAGATTTTCTAGGCGCAGGAAATCCTGACCAGAGGCATCGGCGATCGAT
>CAIZEE010000680.1 GCA_903931835.1 uncultured Elstera sp. | reverse complement strand
CCGTGTGTTTTCGGCTGGGGTGAGGCCGGTCGCCGAAACGCTGTAGCGCCAAATCGAGCGTCTTCGTTCAGGCGCCAGGGGCGTTTTGCTTCGATGGCATAGGATCGGACGAGCCCTCCTTCGCCGAGGGTCCCACTCTCGCCCCCCTGGCGTCGGCGGGCAGGTCGGAGGGCATACTGCTTCAAATTAGGGTTCTGGATGCATCCCGCGAAGCCCGCGGGGCGAAGCAGTCTGGCGGGCCACGCACGATAGCGATGATCACTACGTTTACGCCATAGCCCTATCAATCAAATAACCTGCGCACGCTGGGCAATTACCAGAGCCGCCTCAAAACGCGCTCGGGTGGCCCGGCGTAGGCGCTCAAGGCGAAAATGCTCCGTCATTTTCTGGATAATTTCCTCATCGGAAAGTGACACTTGGAGAAATGGCAGTGCTATGCTGGCAAGCTCCGCCAAGGGCGTGTCGGAGTGCGACCTGACGCCATCGGCCGATCGCCGATAGGGAAAAGGCCAGTCAGTGCGCAACCCCTCAGGCCAAAATAGGTCCCTATCTTCCTCACGAGTGTGCGGAAAACGATTATCGATAGCATCCAGTACGAGTTTCTGGATGGTGCTCCCTGTTCTGTCCTTGCCGTGCGCGCGTGCGATACGCATGGCGAGGATATCACCGTAGATCGGCCCTTCGACACTGATGACGTGCGCAACTAAGCGACGCAAGGTCGGGCGATATGAGGCCTCGTATAAGAGGTCGGGATTCGGCTCGATCCCGGTGCTAGAGAATACAGCCGGAATATACTGCCCAGCACTATTTGAAGAAACGAAGCCGTTGAGAGGGAGAGGGTTTTGCCGGTTCCGCACTTCCACTGAATGGGGCGTGGTCAGCTTGAAATCGTCGCCGGGGCCTCTTGATTTGTCGGGCACATCAACCGCCTCGATCCGTCCGACAATGGCGCATATTCGGTCAAGAAAAAGCCGCTTTTCTGTTGGTTCAGTGCTCGCTCGCTGATATTGAGGAACCTTCGTAAACCATTCGTCCGACGTGCTGACTCTCTGGCGGATGAAGGTCTCGATCATCCCGTCTCGCAGAATCGAGCGGTTCGGCTGCCAGTCCGTTGCAGCCGGACGTATTACTGTGTCGCGAAACGCGGCCAGCGCGGCGAACGCGCCGGCCTCAGTCAGCAATGTCTCTTCATCGGTGTCATAGCCCTGCTCCGCCGCAGGCCCTGCAGCAGGAATTGGGGTAACGACATCTGCCGGAACGGAGGGAGCAACCACTGTGCGGACAGCCTCAGAAATATCAGTTTCGGGAGGGCTCGCCGGGTGCTCTGGCGGCGATTGCAGGGCCTCAACTGGACCGGCGTTCACTGGTTCGAAAACTGCCGCCGCTCCATCAACCGGAATGATGGATTCGGGAGAGGAAATCGTGATGTGCTCAGTATGGACCGCCGTCATCGGCGCCATTCCGAGCGGCTCGATGCCCAAACGGGTCAAAGTATCGAGCAAATCCGCTAAGCAGCCCTCCGAATCAACGTACCAGGAGGAGCCCCAACAACGCCAGAATGTCCATCCGAGCCGTTCCAGCATCTTTTGCCGCCGGATGTCATCGGCCCAGCGGTCGGGACCGTGGTAATTATCGCCGTCGAGTTCAATGGCGAGACGGCGGTCACCAACGCCTTCGATGACGAAATCAATTGAATACCCGGCGACCGGAACCTGAGGACGCAGCCGAAACCCCATATCAAGGACACGGCGGCCAAAGTCACGTTCGAAACCGGATTGGCACAAATCCAACACGTTGGATGGCGGCACAATGTTTCCGCCCTCCATTGGGTTACGAAAATGCTCAATGAGACCGAGTTTCAAATCCCCCGGCTTGAGGTGACTCGCCGCGACTGAGCGGACGAGAACAAGTCTGTCACGCGCTCGGGAAGCAGCGACATTGTATCTCTGTTCAATATTGCGAGTGGTTTGCGCGATTGCAGTCTTTGGACATGCGACCATTGACAGAAATACTATATCCCGCTCTTGTCCTTGAAACGTAGCAGCATTTCCGCACATGATGCGATGGTGTTCGATCGTCTCTGCCCCCAGATCGGATACGAGGCGAGAATAAATTCTCGTTGCCTGAACTGACCCTATAAGAGAAATGACGCCTATCGAGCGGTTAGAATACCGTTCATCCCTCACGAGCTTGGTAATTTCGGCGACGATAACATCAGCCTCGGCGGTATTGATTTCCCCGTCCTTTCGCCCATACGCGACATAGATATCCACCAGCGGCGGGTCGAGGCGTTCGGACGCTTTCGGGAGACGCAGGGGAAGCAACGGTCTCGCGTAAAACCGGCTGGAGAAACGGATGATAGGTTCCACGCAACGGAAATGCTCCCGCAGCATGGTGGCCTTACCAGGGAACACCATTCCGCCGAGCTCATAGAGCGATGTGGCAGGGTCCATCTGGTTCGCAAACGGTAAATTTGAGAGGAAGGTAGCCCGCAATTGGGCGACTTGGCGTTCTTCGATGCCGATGACGGTTGGAGAGACTTGTTTGTCATCGCCAACTATCAGCACCTTCCGGCCGCGGAGAATGACGGGGAAAGCAGTGATATCGGACTGCGACGCCTCATCCACCACGACGAGGTCAAAAACGCCGAGTTCGGAAGGGAGTTGCTCGGCAACCCGCCATTCCGGAAGAATCCAACAAGGAATACCCCGCGCTGCATCCTGCGCCGCTTCCCGGATTATGCGACGTTGCCGGGGCGCTCCCTGGCCGGTGCCCCTACCTAGCCGCGCGATGGCTGCCGTAAATTTAGCCAACGCGGAGTCAATTCTCTCCGTTAGACCCCTCTTTAACCCCAGGAAGGTGCGGAGCCGGATGACCTCCGCGAACAAGCGCCGTTGCTCTGATTCCGCAGCAACTCGGCGGTCGCTGAGCGATCGAACGATCTCTCGATTTCCGAGGGACTTCAGGAAATTGTCGGCGCGCGCCCACTCCCAAGTTTCTTGCCAACCGGTCGGCGTCCATGGGTCTTCGTCAGAAGGTTGGAAAACTCGCAACCTCTCCGCCCACATAGGGGCTCCCGACATCGTGATCTTGCCGCATAGCTCGTCAAGGCGCTGGAAATCCGAGCGAAGGCCGTCAAGTCTTTCGGCTTCTGCGGTGATGTCTTGCCACGCTCTAGCGACGGCGTTTTGCGGGACTTCGATGTTGCCAAGATTGGCGCAGAAATCCGCCAACGCCGCATGAAAGGGGAGCATCCGGCCGCTCGCGAGAGCATGTAACTTGGCGACAAGCGCGCGTGCATCGCTGAGTTCAGCCCGCTCGACGTTGGCGGCCAAAGCGTCGATTGCGCCGGCGCACTTGCCATGCAGCACTGTTTCCTCGGCATCGATCCCATAGGGAAATAGGGCCTCCAAAGTTCGGCGATGCTCAGCCCCGCTGTGGTGGAGTTGGCTTGCGATCCTAACCAAACGCCCCATCCTCATGAATTCAGCATGGGCGGCGTTCCATTCAGCCGGGAGGGTCGGCGCCCCAGCCACTCTGGCGAACCCGTTCCAACGCCCTGCAAAGCGAGCCGTTTCTTTTTGCCAGGAGCGATAGTCGCGAATGACACCCCAATCCTTCGAGGTTGTCGGTTTTCGGCCCTCAATCTCTATGCAATCCAATGTCGCCTTTAGACCGCCTTTAAACATCGAGAAGACACCAAACGGACTCCGGCCGGCACTATAGTCGTCGATAGCCTTGTCTAGCGCGGGCTCCTCAATAGGAGGATGGTCGAGCTTGATGTCACGCACCAGAAATGCGGCTCCGGCTACGTGCAATTTCGCCCAAAGCTCAACTTCTTCTCGAAGACGTGTTTGCAATTGGTCTTCGATTCGTTTTACCCCTACCAAGATTTGGTAAATGTCATAGGCCCAAGATTCGAGACTGACTTCGTCCATGAACCCTTTGAGATCACGCAGCCAACTGAGGGTCCGCCGGGCATGATCAAGTCCGACGCTGTCGCCGATGACCATAAATGGGATGTCGCCGGTGCTTTCACGCCCCTCTATCTCGTTGATGCGTGCGAGTTCACCGTGGGCAGCAACGACACTGGCCAGCGGGGGGAGCGCCGCCGTGGTCGGAAGCGCACCTACCGAGTAAGGGAGATCCCCAGCAAGTCGGCGACGTAGCCTCTGCAGATCGGCGATGTCCGATTCCGTGAAGCTTGGCTCGCGCAGATGGGCGGCAGAAGAAGCATCGGGAAACCATGCGTGCCGGTCGCGCTCTTCGGCCACTACCTTGGCGAGGTCCATGGCGCCAACCTCGACACCACGAAAACGCACCTTTGTGAGGTTTTTTTCCGCAAACGCTTGAAGCTGCTTATCGATGCTGTCGATTTCGTCCCGGACCTGGGCGAGCCTCGACTGCTTCTCACGAACATCGTCGGAAACCTGTCGAGGATTGATGGCTTTCACGGTGTCGGCCAAAATACGCACGGCATGGTCCAATTGCCGCGCGCCTTCGCGGTCATTGTGAATGACGGCGATGGCAAGGTCCCGGATGCCTTCTGGGATTTTTTCCTGAAGCGCGGTTAGTGCCTCAGGAGTCCTGGCGGTGACGAGTACCCGCCGCCCAGTGGCCATATAGTGGCAGACGATGTTGGCGATGGTATGGGTTTTACCCGTTCCCGGTGGCCCTTGCACGAGTACGCCATCGGCATCTGGGTCTTCCAAACGCTTGATGATCGTCTCTTGCTCGTCATTGTATGGCAGCGGAAAAAATAGCGCGGAGTCCTTCTCCCGAGATGCCCCACTTTCGCCGTGTTTCCGTTCTCCGCCAGACCGCGGTACAGGTGCGCCTGGAATGTCGAGAGATCGAGAAATCAGGTCAATAAAGCCATCATCGAGATCGCTGGTAAGTTTGTCCGAGGGGGCGACCACGAAGCGGGCCCCGGCCGGCGGTAGCCCTTGCTCGTCCTTGATATCGTCAATCCGCTGGATCAGTCTGCGGATGTCATTTCGGCGTCCGTCCTCTGTTCTCTGGCGAGCATAGAGCACCCAAGTATCCGATACGCGCAGCACGTCATCAATCGCAGGTAATCTCCTATCCGCAGGAGATTGAATTTCATCAGGATGGTAAATTCCCCGCTCGGAGAGACGAGTGGAGCATGTTCGTAGAATGCTCTCGAAGGTCGATTTCTCGAATGGCGAGAAACCTACATCCGGGTCGTCGGCCATTCTCAGGAAACGCTCACCGACATCTTTTTGGGCGGCCTCGCTTCCCTCAATTTGATGTTGATGAAAGGCTGCCATAACGAGCTGTGGCAGGAATTGGCGCGGGCGCACTGAGATTGTACCCGTCTCGTCCATCTCAAGTTCGACAGCTTGCTCTATCAGCGGAATGTTGATGCGTTCGGCGTCAACTCGCCACCGCGCGATGCCAAGACCGAAGACCATCTCAATAGGGGTGTCCTCACCGAACGCCGTCATTCGTTGGTGAATTTGGTAGAGGCGATTGTAGGTATCGATGGATCGCCGCCGAGGGCGCTCGACCTCGGCCCAACTTGCCCAAGGCCCGTCAACGTAGCTTCGCCACATATTGCAGAATTCGGGCATGTTGGCGGTTCTCATGATGACATTCAGCTGGTCATCAGTGGCTCCGCCAGAAGCGTCGGGTGCCAGGACGTCACCCGGATCGGCGACGATCCCGGACTCAAAAAGATCGGAGATGGCTTCGATGGAAAGGGGAACTACACGCTCGCGATGCAACGTAGGGATAATGTCTGGCGATGGATGAGGGCCGAAATCGACCCATCCTTCGAACATGACATCGGGCTGCGGCGGCTTCGTTTCCCGAATGCGGTGAATGCGCAACCAGGTTTCTTGGTCCACATTAAAATCAATACCCTCAAGTCCGATAACTTCGCTTTCGTGGAACCGGGCAACTGCTTCCTTGTCGACATCGGAGATGACCTTGATTCGAGTGGCGATCAGATGCTCGGTGTACTCAAGGACGTTGCGTAGTCCCTGCTTGACGACCGCGTACTGCGCGCCTGTGTCCGTCATGTTCAACCCCCTGCCGTCGTCTCTTCAGGCACCGCGAGCGTAGGTGCTTCTTTGCATTGGAGACGTTCATATTCTTCTACCGAGACGACCACCACCACGCCGCGCCCGTGCTTTTCGATGAGCACTGGCTCTGCACGCGCGGTGTCGATCATCAGCCCGAAAGCGTTCTTTGCCTCGCGCGCCGACATGGTTTTCATGGCGGATTCCTGTGGCGTTCCATGCGTCCATTTAGGACGAAATAGCTCTTTTCAGCAACGGAGCATTT
>CAIZEE010000679.1 GCA_903931835.1 uncultured Elstera sp. | reverse complement strand
TGGAACAGCCGATCGACACGCTGTCCAAGGGCTTCAAGCGCCGCGTCGGCTTGGCGCAGGCGCTGCTGCATGATCCGCGCGTGCTGGTCCTCGACGAGCCGACCGACGGGCTCGACCCCAATCAGAAGCACGAAGTCCGCAATTTGATCGCGGAGCTCAAATCCGACAAGGCGATCATCATCTCGACCCATCTGCTGGAGGAGGTGGAGGCGGTGTGCAGCCGGGCTGTCATCATCGCCCACGGCCGCATCGTCGCCGACGGCACGCCGGCCGAACTCGCAGCACTCGATCCGCAGCATAAGGCGGTGATCCTGGTCATGCCGCAAAGCCAGATTGCCGCCGCGCGCGCCAAGCTTGGCGGCCTTGCCGGTATCGCTGCGGTCGATGATTGGGTGGGTGAGGAGGCGGACGGGCTCGCCATTCGCCCGGTCGCCGGCACGGAGATCCTGACATCCATCGGGACGCTCGTCCGGGCTGAGGGCTGGGACGTGTCTGAGATCAGGCTGGAGCGCGGGCGGCTCGACCAGGTGTTCCGCCAGATCACGCAGAAGGTGTCGATCGATGCGTAGCGTTCTGACCATCTTCCGCCGCGAGTTGGGTGCGTATTTCGCAACACCGGTCGCCTTCGTTTTCATCGTCATCTTCCTGATGCTGGCAGGGTCGCTGACCTTCTTCCTCGGCAATTTCTTCGATCGCGGTCAGGCCGATCTGCAGCCCTTCTTCAGCTTCCATCCCTGGCTCTATCTGTTCTTAATCCCCGCCATCGCTATGCGGTTATGGGCGGAGGAGCGTAAATCCGGCACGATCGAGCTGTTCCTGACCCTGCCGATCACGACGGGGCAGGCGGTGCTGGGCAAATTCCTCGCGGCCTGGGTGTTTTGCGGCGTGGCGCTGGCGCTGACCTTCCCGCTCTGGCTCACGGTATTGTTCCTTGGCAAGCCGGATAACGGCGTGATCCTGGTGAGCTATATCGGCAGTTGGCTGATGGCGGGGGCGTTCCTCGCGATCGGTGGGGCGGTATCGGCCTGCACGCGCAATCAGGTGGTAGCCTTCATCGTGTCGGCCTCGATCTGCTTCCTGCTGACCGTGTCGGGCACGCCGCTGGTGCTGGGCTTCTTCACCGCGTGGGCGCCGACCGCGATCGTCACCACTGTCGCCTCGTTCAGCTTCATCACGCATTTCACCGCGCTGATGCGCGGCGTGATCGAGGCGAAGGATGTCTATTTCTTCCTGTCGCTGACGGCGGCCTTCCTGTTCGCCAATGCGGCGCTGGTCGATCTGAAGAAGGCGGACTAGCGATGACGAATAACCGCACGTCTTTGACCCTGATCGGCCTTGCCGCCCTCGCCGTGCTGCTGGTCGCAACCAACATCCTGGCGACCGCCTTGCTGCCCGGATGGCGCCTCGATCTGACCCAGGACCGGCTCTACACCCTGTCGTCCGGCACCAAGCAGGTGCTAGGCGATCTGCCAGAACCGGTCACGCTGCGCCTCTATCTGTCGCAGCGGCTCTTACGCGATGTGCCGGGCTATGGCCCCTATGCGCAGCGCGTGAACGATCTGTTGAACGAGTATGCGCAGCTATCGCGCGGGCGGCTGACCGTCGAAAGCTTTGATCCCGAACCCTTCACGGATGTGGAAGATCGCGCGGTCGCGGCCGGATTGACCGGTGCGCCGATCAACCAGCAGGGCGATCAGGTGTATTTCGGCCTGGTCGGCACCAATACGACCGATGATGTCGAGACCATCCCGTTCTTCCAGACCGATCGCGAACGCTTCCTCGAATATGATCTGACGCGGCTGGTCAATCGCCTGGCGCATCCTAAACAGCATGTCGTGGGATTGATCTCATCCCTGCCGCTGATGGGCGACCCGATGCAGGCGATGATGGGTGGTGCGCCCTCGCAGCCCTGGCTGGTGATCGACCAGATCAAGCAATTCTTCGAAATCCGCTCACTGCCCACAGAGACCACAAGCATTCCAAAGGATGTCGATCTGCTGATGGTCGTCCATCCGGCCTCAATGTCCGAACAGACGCAATATGCGATCGACCAGTTCGTGCTCGGCGGCGGCAAGGCGCTGATCTTCGTCGATCCGTTTGCCGAAAGTGCGGCAGCGCAGATGATACAGGCGATGCAGCGCGGCATGCCGAGCCCAAGCCCGGTTTCCGATCTGCCCAAATTGTTCAAGGCCTGGGGGCTGAAGCTGGAGCCGAATATGGTCGCGGGCGACCGGCGCAATGCCAAGCGCGTCAGCTTAGGCGGCTCGTCGAAGATTCGCGCGGCCGATTACCCGGCCTGGATCGGCGTGCCGGCGGATGATCTGAACCAGGATGACGCGATCACCGCGCAGTTGCAGATGATCAATCTGGCGACCTCCGGCATCCTGACGCCGACCGCCGACGCCTCAACCAAATTCGAGCCGCTGATCAGCACTTCGGCCCAGTCCCAGCCAATCCCGGTCGACAAGGTGATGGGCAATCCGCCCGATATCATGACCCTGCTGCGCGAGTTCAAGCCGACGGGTCAGAGCCTGACGCTGGCCGCCCGCATCACCGGGCCGGTCAAGACCGCCTTCCCGGATGGTGCGCCAAAGGCCGAGAAATCGCCTGATGGCAAGTCAGCCGATGCGAAGCCAGCCGCGCCGGTCCCTGCTGGCCTGACCGAATCGAAGGCGCCGATCGACGTCATCGTGGTGGCCGATACCGATCTGTTGCAGGACCGCTTCTGGGCCC
>CAIZEE010000678.1 GCA_903931835.1 uncultured Elstera sp. | reverse complement strand
CTTGCAAGCCGGCTCGCTCGGCAACCGCGGCATCATCGCCGAGTGCCAGGCCGATCGCTGCACGATGCGCTGCCAATATGGCATCAAAACGAAAGGTTTGCGGCGTCTGCGCGCGCCATAATCCGGTGCGGTCCAGCGTCGTCTCAATGCACCCGTCAGCGCCCCGTTTCAGCGTGTCATTGACCGGCAAAGCGGCGATTGCGCCGTCATGGGTTTTGAGTGCCGCAATCGTGCGATCGATTGTCGCAGCGTCGACGAGCGGGCGGGCGGCATCGTGGATCAGCACGATATCGGGCTCGAATTCGATCAGGCTTTCGAGGCCCGCGCGGACCGAATCCTGGCGTTCGGCACCACCAACCACAGGTGGTAAAATGCTGCTGCGCGCCAATGCCGTCTCATACAGATCGTGGTCCTGTTCGCGGAACACCACGCGCACGGCGGTGATCGCCGGATGTGATTGAAATGCCTCGACTGTATGGCGAATCACCGGTCTTCCGGCGAGGGGGAGATATTGTTTGGGGACCGGACTGCCTAATCGTTGGCCACGACCGCCGGCAACAATGAGCGCTACAACCTTTGTCATTTTCTCGTCATAATGATGGCATCATAGTCATGGCCGGAAACTGCAGCGCCAGTTAAGTCAGCGAATGCCTGACTTGACAAGGATAGTCTGTGTGACTTTTCTGTAACAGCGGCGGCGCGATGCGGCAACAGGCCCATTGCCTACCGATCCGACTTCCCCTAGCTTGCCTCTTTATACTGCAAATTTCGGAGATGCTGCAAATATGGGCATAGCCGTCGGCCCTATCGAAATCGCTGATCCGGTCATCCTCGCACCCATGTCGGGCGTGACCGATCTGCCGTTTCGCCGGATCGTCAAGCGCTTCGGCGCCGGTCTCGTCGTGTCCGAAATGATCGCGTCTGAGGCGATGATCCGCGAGAACGAGCGCTCCTGGCAGATGGCCTCAAACGATCCCATGGAACGGCCGATGGCGGTTCAGCTTGCCGGCTGCGAGCCCTCGGTGATGGGACGGGCTGCAAAGCTGAATGAGGATCGGGGTGCCGCGATCATCGACATCAATATGGGCTGCCCGGTGAAGAAGGTCGTGAACGGCGAGGCCGGTTCCGCCCTGATGCGCGATGAGGACAAGGCGGTTCGGATTATTTCCGCGGTGGTGGAGGCGGTAGACCTGCCGGTCACGCTGAAAATGCGCACGGGATGGGACGACGCCAACCGCAATGCGCCGTCGCTCGCCCGCCGCGCCGAACAGGCTGGCGTCAAGATGATCACGGTGCATGGCCGCACGCGCTGTCAGCTTTATAACGGCACGGCCGATTGGAATTTCATCGCCCGGGTGAAGGAGGCAGTCTCGCTGCCGGTCATCGCCAATGGCGATATCACGAGCTTTGATGATGTCGATGCCGCCCTCCGCCAATCCGGTGCCGATGGCGTGATGATCGGGCGCGGCTGTTATGGCCGGCCCTGGTTCCCGGCGCAGGTGGCGCATTATCTGCGCACCGGTGAGCGGCTGGCTGACCCGTCGCTCAGCGTCATCTATGCGACGCTGGTCGAGCATTTCAACGCGATGCTGGAGCATTACGG
>CAIZEE010000677.1 GCA_903931835.1 uncultured Elstera sp. | reverse complement strand
GTTTCTGCGCTGGCGCGAGGACGGGCTCAACATCGACGGCGTATCGGTCAATTTGTCGCCCCGTCAGTTCCTCGATCCCAATCTCGCCTCGGTGGTCCAACAGATCCTGTCATCGACGGGCATCGACCCTGAACTTCTGGAGCTTGAATTAACCGAGGGCGCCATGTCGGGCGATCTCGACAAGGCGTTGCTGACGCTGCGCGCCCTGAAATCACTGGGCGTGCGTATTTCGATCGATGATTTCGGCACCGGCTACTCGTCGCTGGCGCGGCTGAAGCATTTGCCTATTGATGTGCTGAAGATCGATCGCTCCTTCATCCATGATCTGGACAGCAATGCGACCGCCGGGCGGATCGTCGAATCGATCATCGATCTCGCAGGCGTGCTCGGGTTCAGCACCGTCGCCGAGGGTGTTGAGACAGCGGAACAATCGGCCATCCTGCGCAACACGCAATGTCACCTGATGCAGGGCTATTTAAGCGGCCGACCGATCCCGTCGCTCGATTTCGTCAAGCTGCTGGATCAGGACCGCGCGGCAACGCCTGTGATAAATTAAGAGGGACCGGGGCGCGGCAAATTCTTCTCGATCGCCCGTTCAACACGGGATGAGGACGGTCCGGTGATGCTCGAAAACCAATCAACCAAGCGGCCATCCGGCGCAACCAGATATTTGTGGAAATTCCAGCGCGGCCTCGCGCCGCTGCCAAGTTCACCCAGCGCCCATTTATAGAAGGGATGGGCTTCGTCGCCGACGACATCGTATTTCTGCGTCAGCGGGAAGTTGACGCTGAACTTGGTCTCGCAGAATTTTTTGATCTCGGTCTCGCTGCCCGGTTCCTGCTCGCCAAAATCATTACTCGGCACACCGAGGACGACAAGACCGCGATCCTTGTATTTGTCATACAGCTTCTGCAGCCCGTCATATTGGCCGGTAAATCCGCATTGTGAGGCGGTATTGACGATGAGCACTTCCTTGCCCTTGAAGTCCGATAACGGCAAGGGCGTTCCGTCAATCGCCTTAAACTCGAAATCATAGGCCGTATGGTCACTCGCCATCGCCGGCTTGGCGGCGGATCCGAGGCCGAGCATGCCCAATAGCGCACCAAGTGCCATCAAAAAAATCCTTCGCGATCGGAATTCGGCCCAATTTGACATGCAACACCTCTTGAATGATGTGCATCATTCACACGCGTCGGCAAGGGTGCGCAATGCAATGCCCAAAGCCCGTTCAAATCGGCCCTGTTGGGGAGCGGTACCCAGATACCGCTCTGCAGTATGGCGGTTTTCCTTGGCGTTTTGCACTTGACTGTGCGCGGCTGCTGCCTTAGATCACCGCTTCCGCTGCGGCGCCTTTTTCGGCTCGCGGCCCTTACTTATTCGAGCGGTTCCATGAAGACCTATTCGGCGAAGCCAAGCGAGATCGAGAAGAAGTGGTTCGTCATCGACGCGGACGGGCTGGTGCTCGGCCGTCTTGCCTCGATCGTCGCCAACCGGCTGCGCGGCAAGCATAAGACGACCTATACCCCCCATATGGATTGCGGCGATCATATCGTGATCGTCAACGCAGCCAAGGTCCATCTGACTGGCGACAAGCTGAATCAGAAGACCTTCTACTGGCACACGGGATATCCGGGCGGGATTAAGGAACGCAAGATCGGCCACATCCTGCAGGGCCGTTTCCCGGAGCGCGTGATCGAGAAGGCCGTTGAGCGCATGGTCCCCCGTGGTCCGCTCGGCCGCCAGCAGATGCGCAATCTGCGCGTCTATGCCGGCCCCGAGCATCCCCATGAGGCGCAGGCCCCCGTCGCCCTCGACGTTGCCGCGATGAACCCCAAGAATAAGAGGACCGCATAACCATGGCGCAAGGTTTAGAAGCGCTGGGCTCGCTGCAGAAGTCGGCCGCCCCGCAGCCGCAGGAAATCGTGCCGGCTGAGCCCAAGATCGACGCGCAGGGCCGCGCCTATGCGACCGGCAAGCGCAAGAACGCGATTGCGCGTGTCTGGATTAAGCCCGGCGCCGGGAAGTTCACGGTCAATGGCCGCGAGGTCGGTGTGTATTTCGCCCGCCCCGTGCTGCGCATGATCATCAGCCAGCCGTTTCTGGTCGCCGGGCGTCTCGGCCAGTTCGACGTGGTCTGCACGGTCAATGGCGGCGGTCTGTCGGGACAAGCCGGTGCGGTACGTCACGGCATCAGCAAGGCGCTGACCTATTATGAGCCGCCACTGCGCTCTGTTCTGAAGGCCGGTGGGTTCCTGACCCGTGACAGCCGCGTTGTCGAACGCAAGAAGTATGGTCGCGCCAAGGCACGACGCAGCTTCCAGTTCTCCAAGCGCTAACAGGCTCACCCTATATTCGACCAAAAAGGGGCTGCCTGATGGGCAAGCCCCTTTTTTCTTGTGCGCTTAATGGTCAAATTACTTGCCAGCGGAGGGTCGCATCATGACGGATCAGACGATCAGAATAGGTATCCTTGGCGCCAGCGGGTACACCGGGGCGGAGCTGATCCGACTGCTTGCCCACCATCCCAATGCCGCGATCACGCTGATGACCGCCGACCGCAGCGCCGGCAAGTCGATCGCAACCGTCTTCCCGCAATTCACGGGACTCGCGCTGCCAATGCTGGTCAGCCTGGACCAGGCCGATTGGAGTCTGGTCGATCTGGTCTTCTGCTGCCTGCCCCATGGCACGACCCAGGAAGTGATCGCGGCTTTGCCCGAGCGTCTGCGCATCGTTGATCTGTCCGCCGATTTCCGGCTGGCCGATATCGAGTCTTATGCCGAATGGTACGGCCATGCCCATTTAGCACCGGAGTTGCAGAAATCCGCCGTCTACGGATTGACCGAGTTCGCCCGGGGCGCGATCGCTAAAGCGCGCCTTGTCGCCAATCCCGGCTGCTACCCAACCTCGGCGCAATTGCCGCTGATGCCGCTGCTGCAGGCCGGCGCCATTATCGCCGACGACATCATCATCGACGCCAAATCGGGCGTGTCGGGCGCCGGGCGCGCGGCCAAGGAGGCCTCGCTGTTCACCGAGGTGGCGGACGGCATCCACGCCTATTCCGTGGCCCAGCATCGTCATGCGCCGGAGATCGAGCAAGGCCTCAGCATCGCCGCCGGCAAGCCCGTGCTCGTCAATTTCACGCCGCATCTAATGCCGATGAGCCGGGGCATTCTCTCGACCATCTATGTTCGCCTCAACCCCGGCTTCACACCGGCCGACCTGCGTCACATCCTGGCCGAGCGCTATCGAGACGAGACCTTCGTGACGGTGCTGGCTGAGGGGCTGTCGCCGGCGACACGTCATGTCCGTGGCACCAATAATTGCCAGATCGGCGTCTTCGCCGACCGGCTGCCCGGCCGTGCGATTGTCCTGTCGGCGATCGACAATCTGACCAAGGGTGCATCCGGTCAGGCAGTGCAGAATATGAACGTGATGTACGGGCTGCCGGAGGATCTCGGCCTCAACCAGCTCGCCCTCTTCCCGTGAGCGGCCTAATCCTGCCCTGGCGCGGTGTGCTGCCGCGCCTTGGCCGCAACGTGTTCGTCGCCCCCAACGCGACCATCATCGGCGATGTCGAGATCGGCGACGATAGCGGCATCTGGTTCGGCTGCGTGCTGCGCGGCGATGTCCACGACATCCGCATCGGCCAGCGCTGCAATATTCAGGACGGCACGATCATCCATGTCAACGCGACCGGTCCGGGCACCTGGATCGGCGATGACGTGACCATCGGCCATGCCGCGATCATTCATGCCTGCCGCCTGGAAAGCCACGCCTTTGTCGGCATGGGCGCCATCGTGATGGATGGTGCGGTGGTCGAGGGCGGTGCGCTGGTCGCAGCGGGCACCCTTATCGCCCCCGGCAAACGCGTGCCGAGGGGCGAACTCTGGGCCGGCAATCCCGGCAAGAAAATGCGCGACCTGAGCGAAGCCGAGATCGCGCATCTGCCTGGTACCGCGCGCCGCTATGTCGAGTACGCGGCGGAGTACCGAACGGCGCTCTAGATTGCGTCAGCCACCAGAATCATCGTGTCGATGGTAAAGCTGCCATCTGCCTCGAACTTGAAATAATCGGCCACGTCCCGCCCGGCCTTCTCCTGCAGCGACCGGATCGCCGTCACATGCGCCGCCGGCGTGTTCATGCGCTTCACCCAGCTGCCGAAATCTATGTGTAGTTTGGCGTGGAACCGTTCGGCCGGCCGGAAGCCGGCGCTGATGACCATTGCCTGCCATTCGGCTGCTGAGCGGTTATAGACATGCGACGGGTCGCGCAGCAGCTCCAGCGTCTGCAGCCAGCCGTCAAGCAAAGGCACGCCCGGCGACACGACATCGATGAAGACCGCCTGCCCCGACTTCTTCAGCACGCGCCGCGCCTCGCTAAGGCCCGTCGCGAAATCGTACCAGTGATGGGCGCTGTAGCGCGTCACCACCAAATCGAAGCTCTGATCGGGATAGGGGATTTGTTCGACCGCACCCTGGCGAGCGACGATATTGGTAAGCCCGCGCCGGTCCGCCTCGCCCGCGACCATCGCCACCATGGATGGTGACAAATCATAGGCGACGACTCTTCCGGCATAGGGCGACAGCCGGTAGGACACATGCCCACCGCCACAGCCGAGGTCGAGCGCCATCTCTGGTCGCAGGCCACCCGCAATCAGGACAATCTGATCGAGATCCGCACCATCGGCATGGACGGCACTTGTCAGATAGGCCGCAGCCTGCCCGTCAAATTGTTGGTGAACAACCGAATGATGCGATGCTGAACCCATGGCACGCCCCCTTTTACTCGTGATTGAGAGCAACTCTGGCGTCAACAATAACCTGGTACAAGATAGCAGTTGATCCTGGTATAAACTCTACCATGATCAAATCGAATGAGGCGCTAGGCGCGTTTCTGAGGGCGCACCGGGAGCGAATCCAGCCACTACCGACACAGGTAAGGCGTCGCCGTACGCCCGGTTTGCGTCGGGAAGAGGTGGCTGAAGCGTGCGGTGTCAGCACCACCTGGTACACCTGGCTGGAACAGGGCCGCGACGTCTCAGCCTCGCCGCAAGCTTTGGCGCGTCTTGCCGATGGGCTACGCCTCGTACCCGCTGAACGCGCCTATCTGTTTGAACTGGCCGGGCGGCGCGATCCAGCCGCGCCGGAACCAGTCGATGAATTATCGCGTCAAGTCCTGGCCCTGCCCGATCACCTGACGATCCCGGCCTACGTCCTGGATGAAAGCTGGACGGCGCGTGCCTGGAATGCGGGGGCCGCTCGGCTTTTCACCGGCTGGCTGGATGGTGATCACGACCGCAATCTCCTGCGCTATATCTTCCTGTCGGAGGCAAGCCGCCGGCTGATTCACGATTGGCCTGAACGCGGGCAGCGCGTCGTCGCCGAGTTCCGCGCTGATTACGGCCGATCGCTCGGCAACCCGGACATCGCAGTCCTGGTCGACGAGTTGACGACACGAAGTGAGGCTTTCCGACAATACTGGCAGAAACAAAGCGTCATGACGCGCGAGGGCGGCGTTCGCCGCTTCGATCATCCGATCGACGGGCATTGCGTTTTCACGCAATCAACCCTGGTCCTGGCATCCAACCCCGGCATGAAGCTGGTTAGCCTCGCCCCCGCGCCGAATTCCGGAACCGATATCGGTTAGACCGCCGTCTCTATATCCGTCTTGGTGAAGTCATCGCCCTTGAACAACAATTTTGCGCGATTGGCCTTGGCACAGGCATAAGCATAGCAATCGCCCATATTCAGCGCGGCCGGGTGCCGGCCTTTGCCAAAATGAGAGTAGGCGTCAGTTGCGATGTCGAACTCTTGCTCGCTGATCGTGACGAAGCGAAAATTGTGATGAGCGAGAAAGCTACGCACCATGCTACGGGTCGCTTCGACGGAAACTGCATAGCTTCGACACAACCCTGCGACGGTTTCCCAGACTGATACCGCCGAGCAGAGACGCGCCTCTTCAGCTTCCAGACGATCAGCGAGATCGGCGGCATCACCCTCGCCCGCGATCATGGCGATCAGCGCCGAGGCGTCGACGAAGACAGTCACAGATCGTCTGACAGATCGTCGAAGAAGGCCTTGTCCGCCTTATGACCGGTTGGCGGCGGCAACGGATGATCGGCCCGCCAGGCCGCCATCCGATCGCGCAAGGGCACCGACCATGCCTCTCGATCCAACTCTGCCTTAACCGCCATCTTCACGGCATCCTGTTTAGAGACACCGCGGGCCTTGGCAAGCTCGGCCACCAGGGCGGCAGTCGTATCATCCTTGATATAAAGCGGCACAGGATTCCTCCCTGGATATCCAACCATGGAACAATTGGATATCCACCCGTCTGCTGTCAATCAGGAGAACGGCAGTCTAACTCGCCTTCACCTTCACATATTCACCCGGCGCCGGCTCGATGACCTTCAG
>CAIZEE010000676.1 GCA_903931835.1 uncultured Elstera sp. | reverse complement strand
TGCCAGTGGTCGGGAACGCTCACCACCACCGCGTCAATGTCAGGCCGGGCCAGCAGTTCGTGGTAATCGGCAAACGTCTTTATGGCAACGTCCTTCTCGGTCTTGCTGTAAAACTTTTCAACGTCGCCCTTGGCCTTTTCCAGCGCATGTACTCGAACCACGCATCAGTCCATCGAGGAGAAAGGCATCATGAAACGTTCGGCTCTACGGCCTACGCCGACGCCATCCTGGACCGCCTCGTTCACAACGCCCACCGCATCGAAATGAGCGGCGAATCCTTGTGTCGGCCAACGGCGCCCGTCAGCGCTTGACCAATTATGAAACCTGATATGCAATATGCCAGCGATCTGGCTTCTGCCCGGCCGGGATCAAATCGGAACGGTTGCCGACATCAGATTGGAATGGGTGGCCGGCATCGTCGGAATCCGCAGGGAGGGTCTTGTGCGAGATGGCCTGACCCCGGCGACGACGGGACTCGTCGGCTGGGAGCCACCTCGCAAGGTAGTTGTAATGTCGATTGGAAGACCGGCACCAAGAGGCAACGGAGTCCCATGCCGTTGCTTCTTCATGATATTATCCCGAGCTTGAGCCGACACGGCGGGGCTGCCAAGCTAACGAGGCTGCCCGTCGGTGCAGCCTCGGCAACCTCTGCGCGTAGCTATCGTGCCAGACTTGGCCGATCAACTTTGCTGGGCATGAGCCGCCAGCCCATTGATCCAGCCACGGCGCCATCGCGCGCGCGTCTCGGCAGATGTCGCATGGAAGATTGCGCCTTCGAAAGCACCATCGGCTGACCATCGACGCCGGCTGATCTGGAAATGCACATGCGGGCTCTTGTTGCATGGATTGTGAAGGGTGGCCTCCACGATCAACCCCATCGCAGTCAGGTACTCTTCCACGAAGCACGTGATCATAGCCCGCCAGATCTCGGGGCTGGCCGCAGGCAAGCGACAGATCATGTGATTGCTGATGATCTCCGTTGCCCGACCCGTCCGCTCGGCTGCCTGGTCTGCGGCCTGCCATACCCGCAAAGCTGGCGCCGTGGGCACATTCACAGGGAAATACATTTCCGAAGAGACGAAATCCCGTTTGGTCATCGGCGTGAAATCATGAACCATGCCGGAATGGTCCGTGACACGTGACCGGTTCGCATACGCGTGTAGTTGGACCGCAGAAGTCGAAGACACGCGCTGTGCAGGATCTTTCAAGTGTCTTTTGGACACAAAGCAGTTGAGCGGCTGCTCGAAGGCTTGCGTCGGCTGTGCTGAGGCGGCTGAAGATTTGGTATTCATAGTCAAAGTCCCTGGGAGCATGGGCAGGTGACCGGAAATTAAATTCATTTGTCCGGTCAAATCCTGCCAGGTGGTGGAAGTTGGGTCGGTATCGGCGGGAAAGGTCTTCAGCTTTGCGGAACCGCGCAATCTGGCTTGCTCAACGGCAGCCTCGAGGTTTCGACGAACAGCCGCAGGTGCTGGAGCTCCGGCTGATCGTCGATCCAGCCGGCCACTCGTGCCCAACTAACTTCGCCCACGATCAGCCCTCTGCTG
>CAIZEE010000675.1 GCA_903931835.1 uncultured Elstera sp. | reverse complement strand
CGCATGATGCCGCCGAAGATATTGACCAGAATGCCTTCGACATTCTTGTCCGACAGGATGATCTTGAACGCCGTGGTCACGCGCTCACGCGTCGCCCCGCCGCCGACATCGAGGAAATTGGCCGGCGTGCCGCCAACCAGCTTGATGATGTCCATGGTGGCCATGGCCAAACCCGCGCCATTGACCATGCAGCCGATATTGCCGTCGAGCTTGATATAGTTCAGCTGATGCCGGGCGGCCTCGAGTTCGGAGGGATCTTCCTCATCCTCGTCGCGCAATTTCTCGATATCAGGATGGCGGAACAGCGCGTTGTCGTCGAAATTCATCTTGGCATCGAGCGCGATGACGCCGCCGGCGCCGGTGATGACCAGCGGGTTGATTTCGACGATCGAGGCGTCGAGATCGATGAAGGCGTTGTACATCGCCATCAGGAATTTCACCGCAGCACCGATCTGCGAGCCCTCAAGGCCAAGGCCGAAGGCGATCTTGCGGGCGTGGAAGCCCTGCATGCCGGTGGCGGGATCGATCGACACCTTCATGATCTTCTCGGGCGTGTTATGGGCGACCTCTTCGATCTCCATCCCGCCCTCGGTCGAGGCCATCACGGTAACGCGGCTCGTCGCCCGGTCGATCAGCAAGCCTAGATACAGCTCGCGCTTGATATCGCAGCCTTCCTCGACATAGATCCGCTTGACCTCGCGGCCGGCAGGTCCCGTCTGATGCGTTACCAGGGTCATGCCAAGCAGTTTTTCAGCCGTGGCGGAGACATCGGCAACCGACTTCACCACCTTGACGCCGCCTGCCTTGCCGCGCCCGCCGGCATGGATCTGCGCCTTTACGACCCAGACCGGACCGCCCAGTTCCTCGGCAGCGGCAACAGCTTCTTTCGCCGTATAGGCAACCTTGCCCTTGGGCACGGCGACACCGTATTTCGCCAGCAACCCCTTGGCCTGATATTCATGAATGTTCATTTCCGCCGCTTCCTCTGCAATCAGACTTTAGGGCGTTAAGATGCCTTCTTTGAAATCTCGACTGCGGCATCGACCAGCGCCTTGACCGCTGCGGTCGATTTGTCGAAGGCCGCCTGCTCGTCGGCATTCAGCTTGACCTCGATGATCTTCTCGATGCCGCCGGCGCCGATCACGGTCGGCACGCCGATATACATGCCCTTCACGCCATATTGCCCATCAAGCCAGGCGGCAGCAGGCAGCACGCGCTTCTTATCCTTCAAATAGCTTTCAGCCATCAGAATGGCGCTCGATGCCGGTGCGTAGAAGGCCGAGCCGGTCTTGAGCAGCGCCACGATCTCCGCCCCGCCATCGCGGGTGCGCTGGACGATCTGCTCCAGCTTCTCCTGGCTGGTCCAGCCCATCTTGACCAGATCGGGCAGCGGAATGCCGGCAACGGTGGAATAGCGCACCAGCGGCACCATCGTATCGCCATGGCCACCCAGCACGAAGGCGGTGACATCCTCTACCGAGACGCCGAATTCCTCCGACAGGAAATAGCGGAAACGGGCACTGTCCAGCACGCCAGCCATGCCGACGACCTTGTTATGCGGCAGGCCGCTCTTCTCCCGCAGCAGATAGACCATCGCGTCGAGCGGGTTGGTGATGCAGATGACGAAGGCGTT
>CAIZEE010000674.1 GCA_903931835.1 uncultured Elstera sp. | reverse complement strand
GCCAGATACATGCGCGCTCCCTTGTTCGACCCGGTTCGTTTGCGCCATCAAAGAATGTTCCATTGGAAGTGCAATAACCCTTGGAACCGCTGATACGCCAGCGTCCGGCAATTGCAACAGGCGATGTTTATTTCACTCGTAACCCGGTTGAAAAACCTTTCGATGTGGCGGTTTTCATGCCCTTAAAGGCACTTCTGCCACGCCGACTTCGCCGGGCCGAAGCGCGTAGATGCCCCCATTCGGCGAAGTCGGAGTCATGGTTGCGGCCATTGGCATTTTGGTCGAGGTGATGTAGAGCGTTCGCAGGTCCGCACCGCCGAAGGCCGGCTTGGTGGGGTTGGAAAAGGGCAGCGGCACAATGCGGTCCAGCATGCCGTCAGGGTAGTAGCGTCGCAGCGCCCCGGCGCCGACATTGGCCAGCCAGTATCCGCCGAGGGCATCCACCGTTGCGCCATCGACAAAGCCCTCGCCGTCGCCGAGGCGCAGGAACGGACGGCGGTTGGACAGGGCGCCGGTTTCCGGATCAAGGTCGAACGCCTCCACTTGGCGTGTCGGCGAATCAGCGGCATACATGGTCCGCCCATCGGGGCTGAACGTCAGGCCATTCGCGACCGAAATGCTGGTGATCACCGGGGTGAGTTGGTCGCCATCCAGCCGGAACCAACTACCGCCGCGTGCTTCGCGATCGGCAGGAAAGGCATGGTCATACGATCCGATCCAGAACCGCCCCTGCCGGTCGCAATGGCATTCATGCAGCTTGACCGAAGCGGGCAGGGGAGAGCGGACGCGCAATGCCAAGGTGCCACTTTCGGGCGCGAAATCGTAAAGCCCATCGGCCAGCGCCACCAGCAATCCGCCGCCGGCCTTCGGAACGAAGCCGCCGATGCGTTGCTGCATCGGCCATTTTGCATGGACCCCGCTGCCGGGTGTCCAGCAATGCAATTCGGGCGGATGCTCGCAATTTATCCACCATAGAGCTTGGTCGGCCACCGACCAGATCGGCGTCTCGCCCAGGTAATTATCGGCGTCGAACGCCAGGGTCACTTCGGTCATCCACTCTCACCTTTAAAAATCACGCGCCCGGCAGGCCCGCGTCTTCCAGCAGTTTGCCCATGAACATGGCCGCCCGGCGCAGCCCCTGCTCGGCGCCCTCGGCATCGAGCCGTGGTCCGATGATCTCCAGGTCGAAAAAACCGCGAAAACCGGCAGCAACGATCGCCGGTATCATGCTGGTCAGCGGGATGGCGCCGTCACCGGGCACGGCCCGGCACGGCAACCCGCGATCGCCGTAACAATAATCGCTGACCTGGATCAATGCGGTCAACGGACCCGCTGCTACGAGCGCGGCATCGATGTCGGCGTCGAACCAGCAGGCAAACACGTCGATCATGACCGAAATTCCCGCTTCCCGCGCAATGTGTACGCAATCGGCCAGGCGGTGCGCGATCGAGGCATCGGCATAGAGATGCGAGGTAGGCTCGATCCCCAGTTCGATCCCCGCCGCGCGCGCTTGCGCCGCGCCGGGGGCGACGGCTTCGGCAAAGCGCAGGCACGCGTCGGGCCAGGCCAGATCGCCGCGCCCGCCGGTGGTCATGATGATCGACCGCGCGCCGATTTCGCCGGCGATGTCGATGGTCCGCGCCAGTCGATCGCGCGCTACGGCGGCGTCAGCCGGGTTGGAAAAGGCAAAGGCGCGATGGGTCAGCGTGGCGATATCCAGCCCGGCATCGCCGAACAATCTGCGCGCTGCCGCCGCGCCCATCGCATCGACCTGCTGCAGATCGGGGCTGATGCCGCGCGCACCAAGCCCGGCCACGATAGCGACATGCCGGGCAAGCGGCGCAGCCGGGAAGCACAGGGTGTTGATCGACAGGGAGGGGTGCATGACTGCCCGTTGGTATCACGTGGCCAGCGGCGTGGACTGGAACGCCACCATCCGCCAGTTGCCGTCGGTCAGCGCCCATGCGGTCAGAACACGGTTGTTCAATCGCTTGTCCACGCCATCGACACGCACGTCGGTGGTCATCCGCCCGGTCAGCAGCGCGGCGTTGTCGGCCAGGCCAATCACTTGTTCCTCGACCCAGCCGATCGCGATATACCGGATGCGCCCAGCCGCCATCTTGGCCAGATAGGCCTCCTTCCCATCGACCGCACCGGTGGCGTGATGAAATTGCAGGCGCGGATCGAGCACCGCGTCCAGCGCCGCGTTGTCGTTCGCCAGCATCGCGGCACAGCGCCTTTGCTCCGCGGCGCGAATCGCTGCTTCGAGGTTTTCGCCCATCCGGTCCGGTCCCTTGGCCAATTTGTGACTGATCGCTCCGCACGACCATATGTTGGTTTCGGCCTGCCTACAGCGTTTTGCGGCATGCTACAAAAAGAAATGCATGTCGGGCATTGACTAAATCGAGCGTATCGCCAAGCGATGCTAACGACATAAGGCAAGACGACGAACGGGAGTCGGCATGGCAAGATTCACAGGCAAGGTTGCACTCGTCACCGGCGGTTCAAACGGCATCGGCGCGGCGATCGTCGGAAGGCAG
>CAIZEE010000673.1 GCA_903931835.1 uncultured Elstera sp. | reverse complement strand
CCAAAAGTCCGGGCATACTCCAGGCGCGGGCCTTGCACGCTAAGTGATCCAACAGGCGATTTGTGCACTACGACCAATACCGACAGGATCAGGCTCACGTGATGCTGTTAGCAAGAGCGATCGAATATCTTTTCACGCGGCCTTTCCTCGCAGATGATGTTCCATGTCAATGTGATCATGCTGGCCAAGCGAGTGCTCAGACCCGCTCGATAATGATAGCGGGCGCCATGCCGGCTGCCGCGCACATCGTGATCAAGCCATAGCGACCGCCGGTGCGTTCGAGTTCATCAAGCGCGGTGCCGATCAGGATCGCCCCGGTGGCGCCGATGGGATGGCCGAGCGCGATCGAGCCGCCGTTGGGATTGACCTTGGCCCGGTCGAGTCCGAGGTCGCGGATGAATTTTTCGGCGACCACGGCAAACGCCTCGTTGATTTCCCAGACGTCGATGTCGTCGACAGTCAGGCCCGCCTTGGCCAGCACCTTCTTCGCAGCCGGTACCGGTGCATTGAGCATCAGTGTCGGGCAATCGCCGATGTTTGCAGTGGCGACGATTCGTGCGCGCGGCTTCCAGCCCTGTTTTTCCGCGTATTCCTTCGAGGCCAGCAGGAGCGCACCGGCGCCATCGACCACGCCCGAGGATACGCCGACGTGATGCACCGGCTTGATATCGACATCGGGGTAGACCTGGTTGATAAGCTGGCGAAAGGTGGGCTTGCCTTCGCCGGACGGCATGTCGGCAAACATTTCGAAGGCGGGTTTCATTCCTGCCAGGGTTTCCGCAGTGGTGCTGGGGCGCGGGTATTCCTCATGGTCGAGGATGACGGTGGCATCATCGTCGATCACCGCGATCGTCGATTTGGCAAACCGGCCATCGGCGATGGCAATTGCGGCACGGCGCTGGCTTTCCACACCGAAGGCTTCCAGTTCTTCGCGGGTGATTCCCTCGATCGCGGCGATGGCGTCGGCGCACACCCCCTGATGCGACTGCGGGTGCTTGGCTTGCAGCCGGGCGTTCGAACCCATGCTACCCGCCAGGCCGGCCTCGAACAGCTTGCCCAGATAGTCGTTCTGCTGCGACATCATCTCGGTGCCCCCGGCGATGACCAAATCTTCCATGCCCGAGATAATCTGCGCCGCTGCAAGCGCGGTGGCGGTGATGCCGCTGCCGCAGAAGCGGTCGAGCGTCACGCCGCTGGTCGTAATTTCGTAATCGGCATCGAGCGCGGCCTGACGGCCCATGTCGCCGCCCTGAAGTCCAAATTGTGCCGAACAGCCCCAGATTACGTCATCGACTTCGGCGGTGTTGATCTGGTTGCGTTCCTTCAGCGCCTTTAGGACCGCAGCGGCCAGGTGCTGCGGGTGGAGGTGAGACAAGGCGCCCTTGCCCAGCTTGCCGATGCTGCGCGGCGTCCGCACAGCGTCGATGATATAGGCTTCTGTCATGGCGGTTCTCCTATGGGCTGTCTCGGGCAGCGAGGTCGACCGACATGATGCGTCACCCGAACAGTTGTTCTCTTGCAGTGCCGGCTTATACCCTGCCGCCATTTTTACAATGCAATGTAAGCCATGCAATATTTCTTTGCGTGGCACGACCACCCATACCGACGCTGATGCACGTCAAAGTAGCCCGGGAAATTGCGCGATGCCGATCGGCACCAAGTGGAAGACCTGCTTGTTGATCGTGAATAGGGCCACTTGCGGCTGGCCATAGCGTGATGGATTATGCAGTCCGCCAATTTTCAACGCTGGGGCAATTGCCTTTTT
>CAIZEE010000672.1 GCA_903931835.1 uncultured Elstera sp. | reverse complement strand
GCAGGGCACGACTGTCACGGCCCCGTGCAGCGTGTTGCGGTAGGACAGCACGATAACCGGCCGGCGCTTCCAGAATTCCGGCAGCTGCGCATCCTGCGGAAAGTCGCACCAAAGGAGCTGACGGATCTTGGGCGCACTGACGAGGCGCGGGGGGATTTTCGGCGGCGGTGCTTGCTCATGGGCGGACATAGACTGGTCAATCGTTCAATGAGAGAAAGGGGTGCGAGATGCGCCCCTCATTCCTCGCTATCCACCAAGCGGAGCTTAGGGGCGCCACGGCGGTTTTGCCGCCGCTTGGCCATCTCGGCTTTGTCCTGCATTTCGGCGAGCTTTTCCTCGGCAAAAGGCTTCACCGCTGCAATCAGGCCGTCGAGGTGATAAATATTGGTTTTGCTGCCCGCCGGGGTGCGACGTTCCTCGCGGTGGATGTAACCTGCGCCTTCGAGCGCGGCGATATGTTTTTGAATCGTGCGAGAATGCACCTGCATGGCCTTCGCCATCGTCGCTTTGGATGGGAAGGGCTTGCCCTCGGCAGTCCACCACTTGCTTGCCAGATAGAGGACGATGTTGATGTCGAGAGGCGACAGGTCAAGCTGGCGCTGGTTCTCGATAATGACGCTGGGCAAGGCGGTCCAACCCGCATCCATAAGCGGCTTGGTCCATTTCTTCTCATTGGTGCGAAGGGCGGCGGTGCCGTCCGTTTGCTTTTGGGCTGTCATCGGGGTATTCCTTTCGTGCCCCGGATATGTGCCTGTTTCGCAGGTAATACAAGTTTCAGGGGGAGAACAGAGGGGCTCGGCCCCTGGCCGCTGAAGCCGCCCTCCCCCAAGCCCATTTAACCTCGGGGAGGGAAGCCGCCTGGACCCTACAAAGTAGGATGTCCGGTTAATCAGTAACCGTGTGGCATGTATATTTCAGGCAAGTAACCGAGTACCCGTTGGGAGGATGGTCTACGGGCCTCCCCCCTCCCTGGATTTTAGGTGCGCGATGGCACCGCCTCCTACCGTGTCGGCCCGCCCCGATCCCGATCGCGCTCCAGTATGCGCTCCCGCTCGTATTCGAACACCCGGTCTAATGGTCGAGCGCGCGTTCCTCGAATGGCGACAGCGCCATGCTCTGTCGCTGTCGAAGGGCCGAAGCGCTGGGCGTGTCGCGCCGGATGGTTGCCTACTATTCCAATGGCGAAAAGAAGGTGCCGAAACCGATCCTGCTGGCCTGCCGGGGTTGGGAGGTCAGCGGCGGACTGCATCAGGCCGCCTAACGGCCGATTCCCCTATCCCGCTTTATCGACCTCTCCCGCTGTTCCATGAGCGTATCGATCGCGCGTGCCCTGTTCGGCTCGCGCTGCAAGCTCTCGATAAACCGATCCCTGGTGTGCTGCGGGGCGGCGTTGAAGTCGTCCACGGCCTTGCGCAGGGCTGCGGGCGTGGCCCGCCAGTTGTCGCTCTGATCGCCATAGCCGAACGCCCGCACCTCGCGCATGGCGGCGATCTCCTTGAACCTCTCGACCACGCGGGCGCGCTCCTGCACTCCTTTCCGGACGACCTCGGCCTGGCGCTGCCGCTCGGCCGCAAGCCGATCCTGCTCACGGGCGGCGCGATCGCCCTCGGCCGCTGCACGTCGATCGCGATCGATCGCGCCGCTCAGGCTCGCCGCCAGCCCCTGTAGCCGGTCGCCAACCCGCTGCCCGACATCACGCAGCCATTCGCTCCCACGCGCGATGTACTGGCGCAGGCCCCGCTTCTCCATGACGCCGGCATTGTGCTGCCCGACCTGCGTCACCGGCTCATACTCCTTCCCTTCTCGCATGGCCTGGCGCTCGGCCCGGCGCTCCATAGCGGTCGCGCTCGGCCCCATATGTACGGTCGCCTCCTGCTCGACCCCGCGCCGCTGATGACTGCGATGGTCGACCCGATCGGGGACTTGTGCCTGGGCAAGCGAATGGTTCTGCATCTCCGCCCACCGCTCCCGCCAGCGCTCGACCTCCCCGCTCTGCTTCTGGTCCAGCTCGCGGGTCTTCTCGCCAAGCCCTTCGGGACCAAGCCGGCGCGTCGTCGTCAGCAAATGGGCATGGTGGTTGCGCTGGTCGCCCTCGCGGCCAGGGGTGTGGATGGCGACATCCACCGCCACCCCATGCCGCTCGCTGATCTCGCGGGCGAACCCGACTGCCAAGTCGCGTCGTGCCTCGGCCGACAACTCAGCGGGCAGCGCGATTTCATATTCGCGCGCGACCGTCGAGTTCTTGCGCACCTCCGCAAGCTCGGCCGCGTTCCACAAGCGCTCACGATCGGCCGCCCACTCCGGCGCGCCGATCGGCAGCACAAGCTCGCTATGCTCGATGCCTTGCTTGCGGGTATAATCATGGACGAGGCCCGTGCGCTCGTCGGTGATTTCGATACCCGCGCGATAAGCTGCTGCCGCCGTCGCACTGCGACCGGCGGAGCGGCTGATCGCCTTTACCGCAAGATGGAAACTCGCCATCGCCGCGCCTCACTTTGCCATGCGGGAGCATGGCGCGGGCGATAGCCCGCTGGGGTGGAGGGGTATCCCCTCCCGCACGCAAACGCAAGTTTGCATAAGTGCACCCTTCCCTCACTTCGTTCTGTCGGGTTTCCGTGCTAGATGCCATGATTGGGAGGATTCATCCAATGCCTGCACCACACCCTGACGCCATAGAAAAGGCCCGTGTCCGTGTCCAGCAAGCCAAGGCCCGGCTGCAAGCATTGGAAGCCCGCGCCTCCACCCTCAACCGCAAGGCCGACGCCCGCCGCAAGATCATCCTCGGTGGCCTCCTGCTCGACGCCGCGATGAAAGATGCAGCGTGGGAAGCTCACCTCACCGAACTCATGCGCCGGATCAGTCGCGATCAGGACCACAAGGCTTTCGAGGGCTGGACCTTCAAGGGCGGTCCTGTCGATGCCGGATAAATTCGATCCGGCCGAGTTCGATGCGGTGCCCCCTGCCCCCGATTCCGACGCAGACCATCGCGCCCTGCTCCACGCCATTCGCCAGGCCGGTGCCGATGGCGTTGCCGCTCAAACCGCCGCTCTGGTCCGCACGATCGAGCAGGACGCCGCCAAGCGCGAAAACTGGATGAAGGAAGTCCATGCCGGCCTCAGTGAGATCCGCAGCGCCAGCGCCGATCTCGAGCGCCGTGCGCGCCGCCTCGATATAATGGTGCTGATGCGTGTCATCCTGGCGGCGTTCGCGCTGGTGTTCGTGGTCATCGTCTATCAGTGGCTACGGGAACCCAAAGTCATCGAGCGGCCCTTCGGCTGCACGTCGGGATGGAATGCAAAGAAGGGAGGCTGTCAGGGGAAATGGGTGCCATTGCAGTTCGATCAGCCATGAGGCCGCGCCCATGAAAGGACGGATCAGCATCCCCGCGATCGTGGCGCTG
>CAIZEE010000671.1 GCA_903931835.1 uncultured Elstera sp. | reverse complement strand
GCTGGCCCAGCCCGATCATCTGTGCCGCTGCCAGCAGCGCGCCGCGTTCCATGGCCTGGTTCCAGTTGCCCGCGACGCGCGTGGCCGCCGAAGGTGTCCATTCGACCGAGAACAGGCGCCGGAACGCATCGATGCTGTCGTGGCGAACCAGCGCGACATCGGCGCGGTTGACCAAATGCAGTTCGTCGCCATGGCCCAGCACCAGCGCGACTGCCTGGTCGGCATCGGCAACCAGCGTATTGACCGGGTGACCGATCGCCACGAATTCCCCGCTGATCGCCTGGGTAAGCAGTCCGCGATTATCTTCGAGTTCGGCCAGCAGCGGTATCGTCACCCCCGCCAGTTCGACGAAAGGCTCGGGCAAGGCGACATATCCAGCGGCTTCTGCAATCCCGACGATATCTGTCACGCTCATGCCAAGCCCGCCCGCATATTCGGGCGCCATGATGCCCAGCAAGCCCATGTCACGGATGGTGCCCCATCGGGAGTCATCACGCGGCGTGCCGCTGTCGAGCAGCTTGCGCAAGTCGGCGGGGGTGCATGTTTCGACCAGCATCTCGCGCGCGGCTTCGGTGATCGCCTGCTGGTCTTCGGTAAAGGTGAAATCCATCGGTATCAGCCCTTGGGCAGGCCGAGCATGCGCTCGGCAATGATGTTGCGCTGGATCTCGTTGGACCCAGCATAGATCGGCCCCGGCAGCGCAAAGATATAGCCGTCGAGCCAGTGATCGAGATCGGCGGCAAAGGCTTCGTTCGGCGATCCGGGCGCCATCAACTCGGCGCGGTCGCCCAGGATATCGAGCGCGGTCTGGTGCAGCGCGATATCCATTTCAGACCAGAATATCTTGTTGGTCGAAGCTTCGGGCCCGATCGTGCCACCCGCCGCCAGCCGCGACGCCATCGCATAGATTGTCAGCGCATAGGCATCGGCATCCATCCAGCTTTTCGCCACGCGCTCGCCGATCGAGGCGGGCAAGGTTGCGGCGTGTTTCTGGTACAAGGCGATCAGCTTGGCTGCAGCAACCTGATAGCGCGCCGGTGAACGCAGCATCAGCCCGCGCTCGAAACCAGCGGTGGCCATGCAGACGCCCCAGCCTTTGCCCTCTTCGCCCAGTCGATCGGCGACCGGCACGCGGACATTGTCGAGGAATATCTCGGCAAACACCAATTCGCCATCCATGCGCGCGATCGGCCGGCGGGTGACGCCGGGCGCATCGAGCGGGAACAGCACCAGCGACATTCCCTTGTGCCGCTCGCTGCCTGGTTCGCGGAACAGGCCGAAGGCCCAGTCAGCAAAGGTCGCGCGGCTCGACCAGATCTTCTGGCCATTGAGCACATATTCATCACCATCCCTGGTACAGGTCGAACGCACCCCTGCGAGGTCGCTACCGGCGCCGGGTTCGGACCACGCCTGCGCCCAGACGTCGTCACCAGCGGCCATGCGCGGCAGGAAACGGGCTTTCTGCTCCTCGGTACCGAACTCCATCATCGTCGGGCCGAGCAGGAAGATGCCGTTCTGGTTGACGCGGGTGGGAGCGCCGGCGCGGTAATATTCTTCCTCGAAGATCAGCCAGCGGATCAGGTCGAGCCCGCGTCCGCCCAGTTCCTCGGGCCAGGTGACCATCCCCCAGCGGCCATCGTTGAGCTTGCGTTCCCAGTCGCGGTGCGCCTCGAAACCTTCGCGTGTCAGGTCGAACGAGGGGAGTGGATGCGCCGGCACATTGGCCTCCATCCATTCGCGCACTTCAGCCCGAAAGGCGCGCTGGCCATCAGTATATGCCAGCTTCATTCGCCGGCTTGCTTCTTGTTCGCGGCAGCCATCGCCTTGCCGTCGAGGTTGGCGATGGAGTTGCCCATGGTCAGGTCGTTCTGCGCATGGGCAAAATGGTGCATGTGATAGACCGCATCGATGGCGCTGTTCTTGCCGCGCAATTCTTCGACGTGGTTGATCGCCTGCTTGGTCAGCCAGGCGCCGAGCCTCGGTTGCGCCGCGAGCTTCGCAGCGACGCCTGCCACTTCCTCGCGCAGTTTTTCACGCGGCACGATCCTGTTGACCATGCCGAATTGCTCGGCGCGGGCCGCGGGCATGCGTTCGCCGAGCAACAGGAATTCCTTGGCAACGCGCGGCGGCAGTTCGAACGCGTGCGCGAAATATTCCACGCCGGGAATGCCCATGCGGACGACCGGATCCTGGAAAAAAGCATCTTCCGACGCGATGATCAGGTCGCACACCCAGGCCAGCATCAGGCCCCCGGCGATGCACGCGCCCTGGACCATTGCCACGGTAGGCTTCGGCGCGGCGCGCCAGCGCACGATGATCTGCCGTCGCAGGACCAGGTTCTCGGCTTCGAGGCTCGCCCGCGATCGGAACAACCCGATCAGCAGCGACCACAACAATTTGCAAGCGTCCCACATCCCGCAAAAGCATCACGCGATTCACCATCTCTCGCCAGGCGGACGACATTTGCGATAGGGACACGGCCCCGAGCGGTAACGAAGCGGCCGGTG
>CAIZEE010000670.1 GCA_903931835.1 uncultured Elstera sp. | reverse complement strand
ATCATTTACGTGGCGCATACCAGCTACAACTGGCTGTGGGACTACATCCCAGCCAGATTTGGCTTTAGCGACGCAGCGGATTTGTTTGTTTTCATTTCGGGCTATGCCGCAGCAATCGCTTTCGGCGGGACATTCATCCGCGCCGGCTTTGTAACCGGCGTCGCGCGCGTCCTCAACCGATGCTGGCAGTTGTATATCGCCCATATCGGATTGTTGTTCGCGATCATCGTCGCAAGTGTTACAGGCACGAAAATATTTAAAGTCGACTATGTCCAGACGCTTGGCATTGATCGGCTGGTGGCGCAGCCGGTACAGGCGATCTTTGAGCTGTTCACGCTGACCTATATCCCGCATTACCTTGATATTCTGCCGCTTTATATCGTGCTGCTGGCGATGATCCCCGCCGTCATGTTGCTCGCCCGCTTGAGCCCGCACTTGGTGCCGATCGCTTCGGTAGTCCTGTACGGTACTGCGCATATCTGGAACCTGGAATTCATTGCGGATCGGGATACCGGGGCCGGCTGGATGTTCAATCCGTTTGACTGGCAGCTGATTTTCTATACCGGGTTCAGCATCAGCCGCGGCTGGTTGAAGCCGCCGCGTTTCTCCTGGTGGCTGATCGTTCCCGCAGCCGCTCTCATCATCTTTGCGTTTATTGCGAAGGTCACCGACGGCAATAGCGGGTTATTGTGGCTGGATAATGGAATTTCTCTGGCGCAGGCGATCGCCGATAAGCGCAACCTCGACCCGCTGCGCTATCTACATTTCTTGGCGCTAGCCTATCTGGTCGTCTCGGCGCTGCGCGGCCATGAGGCGCTGCTGAACGGTCCATGGGCACAACCGATACTGACATTGGGTCGTCAGGGTCTGGCTGTGTTCGTCGTCGTCAGCATAGCCCCGGTCCCCTCGGCCATGATATTCGAATGGGTAGGAACCGGGCCGCTGGCGCAAATCGGCATCAATTTCGCCGCATTTCTGAGCATGTATGGCGTGGCGCGGCTGGTGGGGTGGATTAAATCGACGCCTTGGAAGATCAGGAAGTCCGCTCATCCGCCTGCCAACCCTCGCCAAGAGCCCCTACCAAACGATCGACTGGCTGCTGAATGATAAGGTTTTTTGTGGCGATTCTGGCGACCGTTTGTTGGACCACCTCCGCCTATGCTGAAACCTTCGCTGATCCTTCTACGACCCTGATATGGCAGGGAGTTGAGCGCCGCTACTTCCTGCATCTGCCGCCCCAGACTCCCGGCGATGCGCCGGTGCCGGTCATCATCGCTTTGCATGGTGTCGGGCAGACGCCAGCAGAATTTGCCGACTTCACGAAGTTCGATGAGGTCGCCGACCGGGCCAAAGTCGCCGTCATTTACCCGGAGGGTCGCAGCTATTCCAAAGAGGGATGGCTTGGCTGGAATTCGGGGTTCTGCTGCGTCGGCAAGGCGGGCAAGGCGACCGATGATGTCGGATTCGTCATGGCGGTATTGGATGACGCGCTGGCCAAGGCGAAACTCGACCGCGCCCGTGTCTTTGTTACCGGCTTCTCCAACGGCGCGATGCTCGCCTATCGGATTGCTGCCGAGCATGCCGATCGGATCGCCGCGATCGGCATATCGTCAGGCGCCATCGGCGGCGATTCCGGCATCGGCACGCCGTATTACCAGATCCCCAAACCGTCCAGGCCGGTGTCTGTTGCGATCGTGCACAGCCTGACCGATCCGTTCATGATCTATCACGGCGGCTCCTCAAAAACGCTCGAGGACGAGATGCATCTGCGTCGCCGGATAACGAGTTCGGTCGCCGATGCGATGAAGTTCTGGTGGGAGGCGAATGATTGCGACGCCTCTGATCCTGCCTATGACGACAAGGATGTGGCGATCGACTTGTCGTATGGCTGCAAGGCCCACGCGGATGTCGTTCTGTGGACGATCAAGTCATCAGGCCATGTTTGGCCGGGTGATTTGCCGATGGTCGTCGTGGAAAAGGGACAATTGACGGTGACAAAACCGGTTTCCGCTGCTGAGGCCTTCACCGCGTTTTTCCTGCGCTACGAGCGGGCGCACTGATGCGCTGGCGTGACCTGACCGGTCCGCAATCGATTTGCCTAGGCTTTTTCGCGATCAGCGCAGGCGCAGCCTTGCGTATTCCGCTCAATCAGGACGCCGGCGCCATCCTGCAATTCTCGGGGCGATGGCTTGGCGGCGAGCGGCTCTATCTCGATCTTTTCGATATCAATCCGCCGATGAATTTCATGCTGAGCCTAATCCCGGCGGCCGCATCGCGGATAGTCGGCGGGGCAGTGGTTTTTCCAGAGTTCGTCGTTTTGCTTGCCGCCATAGCGATACTGCTTGCCGCCCGTCTTACCCGCCCGATCCTGCCCGAAGCACCGGGTCGGGAGCTCCTGGTCGGCGCCGCCATTTTTGCGTTGCTGGCCTATCCAGGCGATGAATTCGGTCAGCGCGAACACCTGCTTGCGATCCTCGCCTTGCCCTATCTGGGTTTGGCGGCCGTTCGAAGCGACGGCAAGGGTGGGGGAAGCGGGACGATCATCGGAGTCGCCTTGTTGGCGTTCATCGGGTTCGCGCTGAAGCCGTATTTCGCGCTTGTGCCCCTGGTGGTTGAGATCGTCGTAGCCTGGCGCATCGGTATAGCGCGTTATCGCCGGGATCCGACGGTTTATGTGCTGATCGCGGCAGGCCTTCTTTATCTCGGCGCCACCGCGTTATTCTGGCCAGCCTATTTCACCATCGTGATGCCGACGGTCGGCCGCTACTACCACAGCCTCGATCTTTCGCTGCTACCAAAGGTGCTGGCAGGTCAGCAGATGCCGCCTTTGGCGATCGGGCTGGTCATCCTTCTGTTGCTGCGGCGGCGTTTTGCCGTTCATCCGATCGTCAATATCACCCTCGCGGCCGCGATCGGCGCCATACTGGCGGCAATCTGCCAATTGAAGGATTGGGATTATCATTTCCTGACGGCCCGGATGGCGGTCTATGCGGCGGCCATCGGAATGCTGGCGAGTGTCATGGTGCGGGAGACCGCGTGGGATGTATCGCGCCGAACGGCCATCATGTCGCTCGGCGTTCTTACCGTCCTGATGGGTAAGACCTTTCGCGAGGAGTTGTGGCCCTATTGGGGCGCCACGCGAACCTTTCTGCCGATTATCGATCGTTGTGCCCATGGGCAACCTGTCCTATGGCTGACCCAATATATCGGCCCGACCTCGCCAGTGCTGAGCTATTCCGACAGCACGCTCGCCATGCCCTATATGTCGATGTGGATGCTGCCGGATATCTACGCCAATGACCGGCCGGTCGACGGAACGTTGGCCTTGCATCCGATCGACACGGCCTCTGAAGATGAGCGCCGGCTGATCGACGGTATCGCCCGCGACACGGCCCGGTTTCACCCGCGCCTGATCCTCGCCGCCCGTGACGATATCGGCTATCACGGAGCCAATTTCGATTATATTGCGTATCTCCGGCGTGACCCCAGCTTTGAGGCGGAATGGCGCCATTACACGAAACTGTCGACGATCTCGGATACCGATATTTTCGTGCGCGATGAAGCCTGCCAATTAGACGATCGGTAGCGGGTTTCGTTGGCGGCAGCGGCAAAACCTGCTAGATATTGCGGTGCAGTGCATGAAGCTGCCACCCTCTAAGCGCCCTACAGCCGGCGCATAAAATACTCAGCACACAGAAGGTTCAGTCTATTGGCTACGACGACTCCCCAGGCGCCGACTCCTCCCGGTTCAGACATCACACCGGTCACCATCGAAGAGGAGATGCGCCGCTCCTACCTAGACTATGCAATGAGCGTGATCGTCGCCCGGGCGCTGCCCGATGTGCGCGACGGGTTGAAGCCGGTGCATCGCCGCATCCTTTATTCGATGAAGGAAAACGGCAACGACAGGAACAAGGCGTATCGTAAGTCTGCCCGCGTCGTCGGTGACGTGATCGGTAAATATCACCCGCATGGCGACAGCGCGATTTACGAGGCCATGGTCCGCATGGCGCAGGATTTCTCGATGCGCCTGCCGCTGATCGACGGCCAGGGCAATTTCGGCTCGATGGATGGCGATCCGGCCGCAGCCTATCGTTATACCGAGGCACGTCTTGCCCGCGTGACCGACCATCTGCTGGGCGATATCGACCGCGAAACCGTCGATTACCAGGACAACTATGACGGCACCGAGCAGGAGCCGATGGTTCTGCCGGCCGAATTTCCGAACCTGCTGGTCAATGGCGCCGGCGGCATCGCGGTCGGGATGGCGACCAATATCCCGCCGCATAATCTGGGCGAAGTGATCGACGGCTGCCTGGCCTTCATCGAGAACCCGGCGATCACCTCGGAAGAACTGTTCGCGATCATTCCGGGCCCCGATTTTCCGACCGCGCCGATCATCCTCGGCTCGGCGGGCGCGCGTTCGGCCTACCTGACCGGGCGCGGCTCGATCCTGCAGCGCTGCCGCCACGAGATCGAGGAAGGCCGGGGCGAACGCCGAGCCATCGT
>CAIZEE010000669.1 GCA_903931835.1 uncultured Elstera sp. | reverse complement strand
GCCTGCAATATGTGCTGGATCGAGGCGAAGACGCCGATTGGTTCAATTCCACGAGTATTCAGATCTTCGCGATCCTATCTCTCGCCGGCTTGGTCGGCGCCGTCGCCTGGCTGCTTTATACGGATCGGCCGATCGTCAATCTGCGCGCGCTGGCGAACCGGAATTTCGCTCTCGGCACGATCATGATCTTCGCGATGGGGGTTATTCTCTATTCTAGCTCGGTGCTGATCCCACAACTGGCGCAGCAGCGGCTTGGCTACACCGCGACGCTGGCCGGGCTTCTGCTATCGCCCGGCGCCATGCTGCTTCTGTTCATCATTCCGGTGGTTGGCCGCGTCCTGCCACTGATGCAGACCCGCCTGATCATCGTCTTCGGCTTTACCTGCCTCGGCTTTGCCTGCCTGAATGCCGCCCATCTGAATGCGCAGCCCGATTTCTATACGATGGCGAAATTACGCGCCTACCAGACCTTTGGCGTCGCGTTTCTGTTCGTGCCGATCAGCACGATGGCCTATGCAACCCTGCCACAGGCGCTGAATCGGGATGCGGCCTCGCTCTACACCATGTTCCGCAACATCGGCGGATCGGTCGGCATTGCGATCGCGACGGCGATGGTGACGGAACGCGGCCAGGTGCATATGGCGCATATGGCCGCGCGCATGACGCCATATGATCCCGCCTTCAACCAGACGCTGGCCAGAAGTTCAGCTGCGCTTGTGGGAAGCGCGATACCGCCAACCGGGATCACGGCGGCGGCAACCGGGCAGATTTACCAGACGCTGATCACGCAATCATCGATCATGGCCTATCTCGACCTGTTCGAATATTGCGGCATCCTGTCCTTCCTGTTGGTGCCGCTCTGCTTCTTGCTGCCAGGCACGAGACCGGGGACGCGCCAGGCGCCGGCAGCGCACTAATTACCGACCGCCGAACCCGCCGCATGGCGTGGATCGGCAGCGCCATAGAGCGTCGCCGGGCGCGGGAAACCTGCCGCTGCCGAAGCGACAGGATCGGTCGGTGACAGGGCGATTACCTGTGCCGAACTCCAATGCGAACCGCGCTCGCCAACCTTGACCGTATAGCCCAGCGCCTGCATCGCCGCGATCGTATCGGCCGATAGCGCGAAGGGCTCAGTCAGCACGACGTCCGGCAGCCACTGATGGTGCACGCGCGGCGCGTCGACGGCTTCCTGCACCGTCATTTTATAGTCGACCACGCCCAGGATGACGCCGAGTACCGCAGTGATGATGCGCGACCCACCGGGCGATCCCACCACCATCGCGATCTTACCGTCTTTCAGCAGAATCGTCGGGCTCATCGAACTCAATGGGCGCTTGCCCGGGGCGATGGCGTTCGCTTCACCCTGGACCAGCCCAAACATATTGGGGGCGCCAGGCTTGGAGGTGAAATCGTCCATCTCGTCATTCAGCACGATGCCGGTTTTGCCGGCGGTGACACTCGCGCCAAAATAGGCATTCAGCGTGTAGGTCACCGAGACGGCATTGCCGGCCTTGTCAACGACCGAGTAATGCGTGGTCTGCTGCCCCTCATGCAGTTCACCACCCGGCCCTAAAGTCTTCGATGGCGTCGCCTTGTCGCCGATCGTTGCCCGCAGCTTGTCGGCGTATTCTTTGGAAGTCAGGCGATCGATCGGGTTGTTGATGAAATCAGGATCGCCCAGCAGATTGTTGCGATCGACATAGGCGCGGCGCATCGCCTCGACAAGCACATGCATGCCGGCAGCAGAATGGTAGCCGAGCGACGCCAGATCATAGCCTTCGACGATGTTCAGGATTTCGCAGAGGGTGACTCCGCCCGAACTCGGCGGCGGCGCTGAAACGACGTCATAGCCGCGATAGCTGCAATGGATCGGTTTCAGCTCCTGCACCGTGTACTGCGCAAAATCCTCCTTGGTCAGGATGCCGCCATGCGCATTGGATGCGGCGACAATATCGGCGGCGATCGGACCCTTGTAGAACGCGTCCGCCCCCTTGGCGGCGATGAGTTTCAGGCTGCGCGCGAGGTCTTTCTGGACCAGACGCTCGCCCGGCTCGAACCGCCGCCCGTCTTTAAGGAAGATCGCGGCCGATTCCGGATCGGCCTTGAAGCGATCGGTATTCTCGTCCAGCAGATCGGTTTCGTTGCGGCCGAGCACGAAGCCCTTATCGGCGAGCTCGATCGCCGGCTGGATCAGCTTTTCCCGGCTCATCGTGCCGTAGCGTTCTCGCGCGGTCTCGAGCCCCAGCACGGACCCCGGAACGCCAACGCCCTTATAGCCGGTGATGCTGAGCTTCGGAATGACGGCGCCCGAGGCGTCTAGGAACATCGTCGCCGTTGCCGCCAGCGGCGCGCGTTCGCGGAAATTCAGGAAAAGGTCGCGGCCATCGGCCAAATGCAGCGTCATGAACCCGCCGCCACCGATATTGCCGCAGCAGGGATCGACTACCGCCAGCGCATATCCGACCGCGACGGCGGCATCGATGGCATTGCCGCCCGCCGCCAGAATCTTGGCGCCGACTTGAGACGCCAGGTAATGCTCCGACACCACCATGCCGGATTTCGACTCAACCGGTGGCGGCGAATAGGCGAACGCCGATAAGGGCATCAGCGACGCTGCCAGCAGCGAGCCGAATTTGACGGCAAATGACTTTCCTATCATGGCGTTACCGATCCCGATGTGCTGGCGTTGCTCGAACGATGCCCCGGCGGTAGCGCAAAAGTCCAGACCGAGCCATCGCTCGACGCCCCTTTCAGCCGCGCATCGCCCGAGAATTCAGGGTAGACGCCACCGAGCCCGCTGAGCGTGGTGACGAATTGCCGCCCCTTATGCGACCAGGTGATCGGCTGGCCGACAATGCCCGACCCTGTCTGATGCTGCCATAACAGGGCCCCGGTATCGGCGTCGAAGGCCATGAACCTGCCATCCATGCCGCCGGTGAAGACAAGGCCGGCTTCCGTGCTCAGAACACCGCCGAAACTCGGCATGTCAAATGGGACCTGCCATACCGAACGCCCGGTCAGAGGATCGATCCCGCTCAGATAGCCGCGCGGCCCTTCCGGCCAGACATAGGCGTAGTCGACGGAGGTGTAGTAAGCTCCCGGCTGGTACTTCATTTCCAGCGGTTCGTACTCCCAACCCATATTGAGCGTGTTGGCGAAGGCGAGATGGCGGGCGGGATCATAGGACATCGGACCCCAGTTCTTGCCACCCAGTTCCGACGGCCATATCTCAACCCGGTCGCCAGTCTCGCGCATGTGTTTGGTCACCTCCGCTTCGATCGGGCGTCCGGATTTGACGTCCACCCCCTCGGCCCAATTCACCCGAACAAAGGCGTTCGCGCGCAGCAGTGCGCCGGTCACGCGATCGATGACATAGAAGAAGCCGTTGCGGTCGGCATGTAGAACGACCTTATGCGGCGCGGCGTCGACGGTCAGATCGGCCAGAACCATCTCGTTCACGCCGTCATAATCGAACGGGTCATTCGGTGAAAATTGATAGTACCAGACCATCTCCCCCGTCTTGGGACTGAGCGCCATGACAGAGTTGGTATAGAGATTGTCGCCCGGCCGGGTGCGGGCGTTCCATGAACCGGCGTTGCCAATGCCCCAATAGACCATGTGCAGGTCGGGATCGAAGGAGCCGGTTATCCAAGTCGACCCACCACCCCTGCTTGCGGCATCGCCAGGCCAGCTATCGCCACCCTTCTCGCCCGGCATTGCGGTCGTATAGCGCCGCCATAGATGACGTCCCGTATCCGGGTCCCAGCCATCGAGGAAGCAGCGCGTACCGAATTCAGCCCCCGACACGCCGGTTATCACCACACCATCGGCGACCAGCGGCGCCATAGTCATCGAGAATCCCTGTCTGTAGTCAGCCGCATCTTGGTGCCAGCGCTCCTTGCCGGTTCGGGCGTCGAGCGCCACCACCCGCCCGTCCAGGGTCGTGCGGAACAGCCTGCCCCGATAAGCCGCAAGGCCACGATTGACGATGCCACAACAGACAACGCCGGTGGTCTGCGGCGGAAAATCAACCGGTGTCCGCCAGATCAACCGACCGGTAACGCCGTCGAGCGCGAAAGTATCCTTCTGAGTGGTCAGATAAAGGATGCCGGCGATCGCCAGCGGCTGGCTCTCCTCGCCCTTCTTATCGTCCAAACTGAAATGCCAGACGGGCTCGAGCTCCGCGACATTGGCGCGGGTGATGTGGCGAAGCGGTGAATGCCGCGTCAGGCTGTACCCCATCCCCAGCGTCAGTACATCCGCCCCCTTCCGATCGGCGGAAGCGAGCTCAGCAGCGTCCTGCGACCAGGCAGCCGACGCAACCAAGACGATGAGAAGTGCGAGAGTTTTGATGACGCCCTGCGCGGTGGTGAGACTTCGTCCAGTCTGCGTCGGCCGGCCCCTCTGTCGCAAGCGACAGGGCGTCGCGACCTTGCATCTGGCGCTTTCGACCTGCCCCTCTATAGTGACGCGGCATTAGGGTATTTCCAGCGCGGGTTGGGACGATCACCGGTTCATGAGCACGCGCAAAACCGCCGCCAAGATGACGTTGCTGGAGCGCCGCGATACGGCCGACGGCACCATTCATATCCTGCGCGACCGTCTGGATGGCTCGACCATCTATTATCAGGGTATTGGCATACAGAGCCGCGGCAACGCGCAGGGCGAGACGGTTCTAGGCTATGGTCGCATGATCTGTTGCCTGACGATCGCTGCGGCGGCCCGATCGGCACTGGTGATCGGCTGTGCCGGCGGGACAATCGCAACGAGCCTGCATCGGCGTGGTATAGAGACGGTGGCGATCGACACCAATCCGCACGCATTCGCACTCGCATCGCGCTATTTCAGCTTACCGACGGAGCTCGAAACTCATATCGCCGATGGGCGGGCCTTTCTGGAGAACGACTCCAGAAACTGGGATGTGATCGTTCTCGACGCCTATAACGACACAAGCATCCCGACCCATCTGGCGACGGCGGCGTTTTTCCGCTTGGCGGCAAGCCGTCTGAGCGATACCGGCCTGATCATCGCCAATGTGGTGACGCAGTCGGCGCGCGACCGCCGCGCCGATCGCATTGCCAGCGCGATGAATGAGGCGGCGCTGCGTGTTCGCCTGTTCGACGACACGGATGACAAAGGCGGGAATTGCCTGGTCGTCGGCGGCGACAGGGTTTTGGAGCGCCGCAGGCTCGGCCGCGACGATGGCGCCCTGCGCCAGGCAGCCTCACTTTTTAGAAGCCGCCCGGCGGTTCAATGCGCAGCGACGCAGGACTGCCTTGACGGTAGCCCGCGCCTTGCCCGCAAAGGGTAGACCTAAAGGCTAAGAAAGCTAGACGACAGTCAGGCGAACCGGCACGTTATTGCGCGTCGCGTTGGAATAGGGGCAGACCTGATGCGCCTTTTCGACCAGCGCCTCGGCCTCGGCGCGCGGCACGCCTGGCAGCGAAATCTCCAGCGCGACGTCAATGCCGAAGCCACCCTCCGATCTGGGACCGATGCCGACTGTGGCAGTAACGGTTGTTTCCGGCGGCACTTTCGGCCCACCTTGTGAGGCGACGAATTTCATGGCGCCAAGGAAGCACGCGGAGTATCCGGCGGCAAATAGCTGCTCAGGATTATTACCCGGACCGCCACCGCCGCCGAGCTCTTTGGGCGTCGACAGTTTGACATCAAGAGTGCCGTCCTGGGTCGTAGCACGACCGTCGCGCCCACCGGTGGCGGTAGCGGACGTAGTATACTTAACATCGACGGTCATGATTTCCCCCTGAGCGGTTTGTATTGCGATCACGGGATTATTTAAGCTCGACCGCCACAGAAAAAAGGGGCTTGATCGCAGCCTGCGCAAAACCGGGGCGATCGTCGGGTTGTTTTGTCAGAGGTTGCCAATTGTTAAGGGAACCAATCGGCTAACGCTGGCGTATCTCTCATAGTCAGTATTTTTTTATTCAAGGGTGGCTCAAATCGTTTCGCTCCTTCCAACCGGCCGGTCGGCTCGCGCGCTCGCAGCGGCACTAACGCTTGTCTACGGCGGCGGCATGGTGGGCGAATTGCCAGCCCTGGCGCAAAGCGAGCCGCCACCATCGAACTTGGCTCCTGGTCAGACGGTACCCAATCAGCCAACCCTGTCGCCGGGGCAACTCAGCCAGTTGGTCGCCCCGATCGCCCTTTACCCAGATGCGCTGGTTGGCCAGATCATGATGGCGGCAACCTATCCGCTCGAAGTGGTTGAGGCATCGCGCTGGCTGCAGGATCCGGCCAATGCCGGACTAAGAGGCGATGATTTGACGAACGCGCTAACCCAGCAAAGCTGGGACCCGAGCGTTAAATCGCTGATGGCTTACCCTGAGATCATCCAGATGATGAACACCAAGCTCGACTGGACTCAGTCGCTTGGCAACGCGTTCCTGGCCCAACAGGGCGATGTCATGGCCTCCGTCCAGCAACTCCGCCAACAAGCGCAGCAGACCGGGCATCTGCAGACGACGCCGCAACAGGTGGTGACGGTTGATCAGGGCGAAATCGCTATCGAACCAGCCAATCCGCAGGTCGTCTATGTCCCCTCCTACGACCCGGGCATCGTGTACGGAGACTGGGGCTATCCAAGCTATCCACCGGTCTATTTTCCGCCCTGGCCGGGCTACGTCTTGGCTGGCGGCATCGGATTCGGTATCGGTTTCGCCATCTCGGCGCCGTTCTGGGGTTGGGACCGGTTCGATTGGCGGCACCATTCGATCTATGTCGATCGCGGCCGCTATGATCGCCTGAGCCCCGGCCATCCCTTCATCGGCGGCGCAACCTGGCAGCACGATCCGTATCACCGCCAGGGCGTACCCTACCGCAATCCCGTCGTGCGCGCGCAATTCGATGCGGCCCGTCTCGCGGCACCGCGCCCGGCGCAGAATGTGCGCGGCTATGAGGGTGGCCGGCCCAATGAGGGCAATAGGCCAGGCGGTGGCGCTCCCCCGCCTGGCATAGGGCATAATGCGCCCGGACCAGCGTTCCAGCATGCCGGCGCGCCGCCGGCCCAAGGACGCAACTCGCCGACCGCGCCAGCGCCGCAATCGGCCCGTCAGGCCGGTCCTTTCCCGCAAGGTCATCAGGCAGCGCCACAGTCCGGCTATCGCCAGGCGAATGGCCCGCCGCCTGCCCCGCGGGCGCCATCAACGGCGTTTGAAGGTGTTCCCCGTGGCAGTGCCGTCCGCGCGGATGCCAATCGCGGTTACGCCAGCCATGCGGCGGCGCAGCCTCAAGCCGCAGCGCGTCCGGCACCTCAACGCGCGGCACCGCCACCCGCACAACACGCGGCTCCGCCGCCAGCACAACACGCGGCTCCGCCGCCAGCACAACACGGCAATTCCGGCCGTGAGGAGCATAGATGACAAAGCAATTTGGCGGTCGTATCGCGGCGACTCTGTGTCTCCTCGGCGCGATTTTATATAGCTCGACGGCATTGGCCGAGCCCGACCAGCGCGCATTTTCCTCACCTGAACAGGCCGCCCATGCGTTGCTTGACGCCATGAAGGCGAAAGATCCGGCCAAGCTGCTGGCGGTGCTCGGGCCCAATAGCGAGGATCTGATCAATTCGGGCGACAAGGTCGCCGATAGCGAATCCGAGGCGCAGTTCGCCACCGCCTACAGCGCCCAGCACAAGATCGTGGAGACGAGCAAGTCCAAGGCCGAATTGCTGCTCGGCAAATCAGCCTTCCCCTTCGCGATTCCGATCGTGAAGAGCGGCGATCAATGGCGCTTCGATGCGGCAGCCGGCCGCGACGAGATCCTGGCGCGGCGGATCGGCCGGAATGAATTGAACGCGATCGAGGTGTGCCGGACCTATGTCGAGGCGCAGAATGAGTATGCTGCGGATGACCATCTTGCCGGCGTGTCCTTCGAATACGCCCAGCACCTGCAAAGCACGCCCGGCACACATGACGGCCTGTATTGGGCGGGCGAGCCGGAGAGTCCGTTTGGCCCGCTGATCGCCAACGCTCGGGCGGAAGGCTACGACAAATCGACCGCCGACAGCGTCGATCACAAGCCCTATCACGGCTATTTCTACAAGGTTCTGACCCGGCAAGGACCGGCGGCACCGGGCGGCGCGCATGATTATCTGGCGGGTGGCCATAT
>CAIZEE010000668.1 GCA_903931835.1 uncultured Elstera sp. | reverse complement strand
CGCCAAGCTGTCGAGCGTCTGGCCGTAATAGGGTGAGGTTGAGCCGGCCCATGGGGCAACGGCGCCATCAAAAAGGTTCTTGCGCTCGTCCGGCACCACCAGCATCGGATCGAAATACAGCTTCACACCGAGGCCGTCGCAACTGGGGCAGGCGCCGAACGGGTTGTTGAACGAAAACAGCCGGGGCTCGATCGCGTCGATCGTGAAACCGGAAACCGGGCAGGCGAATTTGGCCGAGAAGGTGGTGCGCTCGCCGCTATCGGCGTTTTCGGCAAAGACCAGCCCGTCGGCAAGATCAAGCGCCGTCTCCAGACTGTCGGCCAGCCGAGAGGCGAGGCCTTCGCTGCCGACGACCACGCGATCGACCACGATCTCGATATCGTGTTTGAGCTTCTTGTTCAGTGCCGGCGACTGGTCGATCTCGTAAAGCTTGCCGTCGATTTTGACGCGCTGGAAACCGCGACGCTGATAGTCCTGCAGCTCCTTTTTGTACTCACCCTTGCGACCGCGCACAACGGGGGCCAGCAGATACAGCCTGGTACCCTCCGCCATCGCCACGATTCGGTCGACCATCTGGCTGATGGTCTGGCTTTCGATCGGCAGGCCGGTGGTAGGCGAGTAGGGGACGCCGACCCGCGCATAGAGCAGGCGCAGATAGTCATAGATCTCAGTGACTGTTCCGACGGTCGAACGCGGATTGCGTGAGGTTGTTTTCTGTTCGATCGAAATCGCCGGCGACAGCCCCTCGATCAGATCGACATCGGGCTTCTGCATCAGTTCGAGGAATTGCCGCGCATAGGCTGACAGGCTCTCGACATAGCGCCGCTGACCCTCCGCATAGATCGTGTCAAAGGCGAGCGAGGATTTGCCCGATCCTGACAACCCGGTGATGACCACGAGCTTGTCGCGCGGCAGATCGACATCGATGTTCTTTAGATTATGTTCGCGCGCGCCACGGATGCTCAGGCTCGAAGTCATGGGGCAAATCTGTCCGGTTGGTGGGTTAGGCCGCTTGAGGAAATGGCGGCGCTGATACTATAGGGACGATGCAACGCTCCTGCCACTGCTGCGACACTATCAGAATTAGAACAAACACAGAACACAAAGTTGTTGCCAGCATGGAAGCAGGCCGATATGGTCGGGGAAACACCAGCACGGAAGTAGAGCCATGGCAGGCAGCGTCAACAAGGTCATCCTGATCGGCAATCTCGGCGCCGATCCCGAAGTCCGCGCGACCCAGGACGGCCGCAAGATCGTCAATCTGCGCGTCGCGACCTCGGAAAACTGGAAGGATAAGGGCTCAGGCGAGCGCCGCGAGAAGACTGAGTGGCACCGCGTGGTGATCTTCAACGACCGCCTGGCCGACGTTGCCGAGCGCTATCTGCGCAAGGGCTCCAAGGTCTATCTCGAAGGCCAGCTCCAGACGCGCAAATGGACCGACCAGGGTGGCCAGGAGAAATACTCGACCGAGGTCGTGCTGCAGCAATTTCGCGGCGAGTTGACACTGCTCGACGGTCGTAGCGGCGGCGAGGAGGGCGGTGGCGATTACGACGCCGGCGGCGGCTATGGCGGCGGTGGCCGCAGCAACGCGCCGGCACCGGCATCAGGGGGCGGCGGTGGCTATCGCCCGGGTCCGGATCTGGATGATAGATCG
>CAIZEE010000667.1 GCA_903931835.1 uncultured Elstera sp. | reverse complement strand
GTAGAGGCAGCCATCGAGCGGAAGCTGCGTGTGTTTGCGGAAGGCGACGATGACGGCCTCTTCCTCAATGCTGAGCACGGTTGAACGCACGTCCTTGGGCCCGGTAGGCAAGTCCTTGACCGCCGTGCGCTTCTTCCATTTGGCGACGGTCTTCTGATTGATGCCGTGGCGTTTGGCCAAGGCCCTCAGGCTCTCTTGACTATGTTGTATCGCTCGACGGACTGCCGCTGTCGTCGTGGCGCAGCCGTGAAGAACCTGCCCCATAGTGCCTCCTTCCATTCACTGGAAAAGATTGCACCATCAAACCCCGGGATCAAACATCTAGGCACCATACTATCGCGCATAGAGGCGACGCCACGATAAGCGAGTGTTTGATACGTCTCAGTCGAATGTCACCAACAGGGTGCGTCGGGGATCATTCAGAGCCGCCCCGGCATTGAATTTCAACTAGAATATCCATATTCTGGTCAGACTAGACAGAAGGCGGCTGAAAATGGCGACATGGCAAGTCCAGGATGCGAAAACGCGCCTCAGCGAGGTGATTGAGCGAGCCTGCACCGAAGGGCCTCAAACCATCACCCGCCACGGCACGGAGCGTGCGATCCTGATCTCGATCGAAGACTATCGTGCGTTGGCCGCGCATAAGCCGGATTTCAAGGCCTATCTGCTCGGCGGCCCCAAGGTGGATGACTTCGCCATCGACCGTGACCGCGACACGGGTCGCGCCGTCGAGCTTTAGACTGTGGCGACGGGCTACCTTCTCGACACCAATGTTATCTCGGAAACACGTAAAGCCCGCGCCGATGGCGGCGTCATCGCATTCCTGTCGGCGGCGGAAGCTGCCGGGCTGTTCTTGAGCGTCCTTACCCTGGGAGAATTACGCAAGGGCGTCGCCGCCAAGTATCGGACCGATCCTGGCGCTGCCGACCAGCTTGGCGCATGGGTGGACGGCATTGAGACGATTTTCGCTGATCGCGTGCTGCCGATTGATGCTGCAATAGCGCGGCGTTGGGGGGAATTATCCGCCAACCGAAGTCTACCGGTGATCGATACGTTGATCGCCGCGACAGCGATCAGCCATGGCCTCACCTTGGTCACCCGCAATATGCGCGATGTTGCCTCCACCGGGGTCGGGCTCATCGATCCATGGACGATACGATAGCGCTGAGAGCTATCTCGTCAGCTTGCCTCACCCGCTATACTTTGCGTTCTCCGGTGGGCGGTCGACCGCCATGTCGCCAGGATCGAGCGTGGGCGCCGGCCCGACGTATTGCCGTAGCCCCCTGGGAAAGATACAGTCGCACCAGACGGGTTGGCCATTCGGTTGCTTGGCTGTGATGCTCTGCGCGGGGCCGGTCCCTTGCGCTTTAAATGGCGCGAGCGTTCGTCTGCCCCCAGACTGATGGAATGGTCGTAACATGCATTTATACAGTATCGATATCGTCGGAACCTGTAATCTGCGCTGCCCTTCCTGTCCAGTTGGCAATATGCGCACGTCTGATTTTCAAGACTCGCCGCGAAAAAAGGGGTTCATGACGCTTGAGCTCTTTACCAGCATTGTCGATAAAATCATTACCGATAACGCTGCACTTAATCGGCCCTTTTTCATCGACTTGTTTAATTGGGCGGAGCCAATGCTCCACCCGCAGTTCGACGAATTCTGTCGGGTCCTGGCCAAGCGCAAGGTCGAGTTCAGCATCTCGTCCAATATGAATCATGAGGCGTCGTTCGTCGAAGTGGTGCGCACGGCGCATGGTATTCGGGCGTCGGTTTCTGGATTTTCGAATGAAATCTACCAGAGAGGCCATGCGGGCGGCGATATAAACCTGGTTATTTCAAATCTGTATCGTATTCGGCATGTAATGGATAAAGTAAAACGCACGCCCTATGTCTCAGTATTGTACCACGTCTACAAGGACAATTGTGACGAGGGGATGAAGCAGCTACAAACTCTCTCAGAGAGTCTCGGGTTCAAATTTATCCCGGTTTACGCCTATTTCATGGGGCTGGAAAAATATCTGTCTCATCGCGAGGGGTCAGACGTATTTAGCGAGCATGATCGCCAGACCAACGAGCGGATGATTTTCTCGATCGACGAGGCGATCGAAATCGCCAAATACGGCTATCAATCAGATTGCATCCTCAGGCAGGAACAGACGGTGGTTAATCACGATGGATCCGTGCCGGTTTGCTGCGCCGTGTTCGACCCGGTCAATTTCGTTTCGAATGATTTTCTGAGCCTTTCGCCGGACGATCTTCTGGCGAAGAAGATGAGCGCTCCGATCTGCGAAAAATGCATGAACAATAATATTCACAATGTTGCGGTCTATAACCCCAAGGCTATGTTCGAAGAAATCGCCATAGCGCGAATGACCGACAGAAAACAAAAATACGTCACGCGATTTAATGACGAACCCCTGGTCGCCGAAGTCGTCTACACCGAGGATGGTTTCGAACTGCGGTAGATCCGACCGACGCCACACCCGCGAAACCGGCGCCGTTCTTAGATCAGGGCGGCGCCGTTCGCGAATACCTAACGAGTAAGCTTACCCCACCAGCCGCGCTTGGGGTTCTCAGGCGGGCGGTCGACGACGACGACGTCGATGGCGGGATTGGCGGGTGCGGGCTCGGCATGGGCCTGGCCGTCGCCGTTTGGCTCGGCGGCTTTGGTCGGTTCAGGCTCAGGTGCCGGTTCCGGGGTCACGACGACCGGTTCGACGAGGATTTCCGGTGCGGCGTTGACCACCGGCGGGGGCGTTTCGACAACGGTGATCGGGATGATGACCGGTTCAGCGGCGGCCACGACCGGTTCGGCCACCATGTCGGCTTTGATCACGGGAGGCTCGACAATGGCCGGCTCGTCACTTTGCTGACGAGGCCAGTCATAGACGGGTTCGCCGGACTCGCTGTACGTGGTCTGCGCGGCCAGGTTCTCTTCGCCCGGACGACCGCGATTGCGGCGGCGGCCGCCACGGCGGCCACGGCGGCGGCGCTTGGGTGACGTTTCGTCATCGCTGCCAGGAGCGGCGGCAACACCCTCCGCACCCTCTTCCTCGCCATCCTCTTCAGCGGCTTCGCCTGGAACCGTTTCGGCATCGCGCGGCGCCTGGGCTGCGGCTTCATCGGGGCGACGGCCACGGCGGCGGCGGCCGCGGCGGCGCTTCTTCGGGCTGCCATCGGCGTTGGTGCCTTCGCTGGCACCCTCTTCCTCGCCGCCTGCGGCTGATTCCTCGGCCT
>CAIZEE010000666.1 GCA_903931835.1 uncultured Elstera sp. | reverse complement strand
GTCGCCGGAACGGTCAAGCCGATTCAAGCCGACGAAGTCGCGATGCTGCTGACTTATGCGCAACGTGTGGTGGTGGTGCCCGGCTACGGCATGGCGGTGGCGCAGGCGCAGCATCAGGTGCGCGAACTGTCCGACGAGCTGGGCAAACGCGGCGTGGAGGTGCGGTTTGCCATCCATCCGGTGGCTGGGCGGATGCCAGGCCACATGAACGTGCTGCTGGCCGAGGCCAACGTGCCGTATGAGGAAGTGCAGGAGCTGGAGGAGATCAACCGCGAATTCGGCCAAGCCGATGTCGCCTTCGTGATCGGCGCCAATGACGTGACCAATCCGGCCGCCAAGACCGACCCGCAAAGCCCGATCTACGGCATGCCGATCCTCGACGTCGAAAAGGCGAAGACGGTCTTGTTCATCAAGCGCTCTATGGCCGCTGGCTATGCCGGCGTCGATAACGAGCTGTTCTTCCGCGACAACACGATGATGCTGTTCGGCGACGCGAAGAAGGTGACCGACGATATTGTGTCGGCGTTAGAGGCTTAAAACAAAAAGGCTGTATCCGCCACGTTCGCGCCAGCAGGCGAGACGTTAGTTTGAGGCCGCGTAAGCGAGGCATTCCTGAAAGGTCTGCTCGAACGAGTGGTCGTCTAGAAGACGGCCGTTGAAGACCACGACGCCCCGTCGCGAACGCAGGTCTTCGCCATAAAAGTCTGCCTCACCGGTTACCCAGAAGGCGAGTTCCATGAGCTTGCGCTCTGTCTTGAAGGCAACGCTAGCGGCCGGCTTCGGCGACGGCCTCCCTCGACGAAACTCGATCACAACATGCTCGGGGTTTTCCTGCTGACATTTCGCCTCCATCCATGAGCACCAGCGATCAAAGTCGAACATGCTTTCACCCTCTCAGGCTAGTCACTGGGGATATTATCAACAGCAACAGTTTCCGTCGCACAACAAGAGCGCACTGATCTTCGCCAGCCACGAACGTCAGGAGGCACAAATGAGGGCTGATTTACCCTAACCCAAACATAACGGCGCTAGAGGCGTAAAACAAAAACGGCCGGAGTTTCCTCCGGCCGTTTTGCGTTGGTAACTTGCAACTATTGGCGTCAGGCTTAGAAGCCTTCGCGCTCCAGGCGCTTGCGCAGCAGCTTGCGGTGACGGCGCACGGCTTCGGCCTTCTCACGCGCGCGGCGCTCCGACGGCTTCTCGTAATTGCGGCGCAACTTCATCTCACGGAAGATACCCTCGCGCTGCATCTTCTTCTTCAGCGCGCGGAGGGCTTGATCGACGTTGTTGTCGCGGACGATGACGTGCACGGAAACTCCTGGGCTTCTGCGATAGTTCAAATTAAGGAGCGGCTGTGTAGCACAAGCGGATGGGGGGATCAAGCGGGACTAAAGAACGGCAGTTGAAATATCATGGGTTTGGCGGAGGGGCGGAGCCTATCGCTTCTAGACACGGTTTGCCGTATTGTGATTATCGGTAGCTATTTCCTGAGGAGGATCGCATGTGGGAAGTATTGCGGTATAACCAAGGTGATTTCTATAGGCTGCCAGCCTTGCCACCCTTCGAGTCTCGTGACCAGGCCGAGGAATTCGCAGAGCGGTTCGCTAAGAGCAACGTTCTCGCGCCTCCGATTCTTCTCAAAGTTCGCGCGATTGTCTGACGGCTTCTTAGTTTGAGTTGTGGGAGGCTGGGACGATGAGCTCCCAAGCCTCGCTGTACTCATTGAGCCACCCGCTCCTGAAGCCGTCGCTCAGGAGAGGATAATCTGGAAGAAATCGTCGCATGTCGTGATCCTTGTGATCACGACCGCTCTTCCCTGGCGCTGTAAGCCAAGCCTTATGCGACGAGGCCAAAACACTCGCAACGATCGCACTAGGCAAAATCCAACACTTTGGTGCGTCTTCCAGCGCCTTACCGAAATCTACAAAGCAATAAAACAGAAGGTCCCGATTTATTTTTTCGTGCTTAGCCTTCATATGCCATCCGCCATCGGCCCCAATGTCACGTCGAGCCTTAACCTGAACAGCAGCTAAAGTGCCACCCAATCTATCTGATACAATTATGTCAGCGTCTGGAACTCCCGCCGGGGCCAAAGCCGCGATCATCCCGCGCCGAAGAAGCTGGCACATAGCGTAGTGCTCGGCGGCGGCGCCTAGGATGGTCGAGTTGATCGGATCAACGGACTGAGACTTCGGCACTCTCGATTCTCCATGGCTAGGTCTGCGGCAGCGCCGCTTTATCGTAATTTTTATATCTCATATTCTACCTATAAATTGTGAGTCGAGGTGTCCTTCAATTTCCAGTTTCAATAAGACGAGATGCACCATGAAAAAGCGGTCGACGCGGAGCACCAAGGGTTCTTGCGGCTTAACATTGAAGGAATTGCTGCTTTGCGACGAACCGCGAGGCGAACTCGTCATCCCCAAACGGGGCAGGAGCGTAAGTGCTGTGCGCGCTAGGCTTGAACGACTTGAAATCTCCGAGGCGGACGTAGCCGACGCGGTCGCGTGGGCACGCGAAGGCAAGTAAGCGCTGTGGGTGCCGCCCGATGGCGGCGCTGATCACTTCGATTTGCCAAAAAATCCCACCACCCCATATACTTCGATCATGAGCGACCATCCCATCATCCGCGCCGGGCATCCGGTGCTGCGTCAGATTGCCAAGCCGGTCGAAGACCCGACCGCGCCGGAGATTGCGCAGCTCGTCGAGATCATGGAACGGCAGATGACGGAGGCGGGCGGGGTTGGGCTCGCGGCGCCGCAGATCGCCGTGTCGAAGCGCGTCGTGTTGTTCTTCGTGCCCGATCGGCGCTTGAGCGGGCTTGATGGCGATTATCCGCTGCCGCTGACCGCCCTCGTCAATCCGGTGATCGAGAAACTGGGCGACGAGACCGATGTCGATTGGGAGGGGTGTTTGTCGCTGCCGGGTCTACGCGGGCTGGTGCCGCGCCATACCCATATCCGCTATACCGGGTACACGCCTGAGGGTGAGTTCATCGATCGTCAGGTCTCTGGTTTCCATGCCCGCGTGGTGCAGCATGAATTCGATCATCTGGACGGCGTGCTCTATCCAGGCCGGATGACCGATCTGCTGTCGCTCGGCTTTACCGAAGAGATTGCAGCGCGGATGGAGGAGGAAGCTTTTGCAGCCGAGTGACCTGAAGCGCGCGATCCTCGACGCGATGCTGCCGGACGTGCCGTTCGACGGCTGGAGCGTGAAATCCGCCGCTGCGGCCGCCAAACGCGCCGGCCTTGATCCGGCCGATGTCGCGCGCGCCTTTCCCGGCGGGACGCGCGAGATCATCGAATTCTGGAGCGCGTCGGCCGATGAGGATCTGCTGGAAGCGCTGAAAACTCACGATCTGGCGGCGATGCGCATCCGCGACCGGATCGCGCTTGCCGTAAAGCTGCGCCTGGAGGCGGCCACGCCGCATAAGGAGGCGTTGCGCCGGGCGATCTCGATCCTGGCCTTTCCGGGCCAGACGGGCCTCGGCGCGCGCATGCTCTACCGCACGGTCGATACGATCTGGTTCGGCATTGGCGACCGGTCGGACGATTTCAGCTTCTACACCAAGCGGGGTTTGCTCGCCGCTGTCTACAGCTCGACGCTGCTCTATTGGCTCGAAGATCGGTCGGAGGACAGCATCGATAGCTGGGCCTTCCTCGATCGCCGCATCGCCAGCATCATGCAGATTCCGAAGCTGAAATCGCGGGTCAAGACGGCGGCGGGTCGCCTGCCCAATCCGTTGCGCCTGATCCCCAAGCGCCCGCGTTTCGTGCGGCCGGCAAGCTCGGTCTAGTCAGCCTGGCGGCAAGAACTGGTCGCTGGCTCCGGGCAGCGAAAACGGCAGATCGGTAGCACCAATATCATAGCCTTGCTGGGTCAGCAGCGTGGTAACCTGGCCGCGATGATGGGTCTGGTGGTTGAACATATGCACCACCCACATCCCCTTGGCCGTTCGACCGGAACTGGACCGCTGCGTCAGCCACTCCGCCGATACGGTGCCGGACCAGTCGAGCAGCTCGGCATCGGTTACCGTGCGCTGCCGCTGCAAATCCTCGAACGCGTCAAACACGCCGGCTTCCGGCAGATACCGCCTCGCGCCGGTCTTGAAATGCGCCAGAAACATCCGGTCGACCGCCAGGATGTGATCAAGCGTCGCGTGGATCGAGCGGAAGAAGGCGCTGAGATCGCGTTTGCGCAGCTCGTCCGGCAGCGTTGCTGAGAGCGCATAAAGCCGCTCATTCATCCAGGCATTGTAGCCTGCCATGGTCAGGCAATATTCGGGGGAGATCATGGCAGCGCTCCGATGATCCTCAGGTCTGATGCGGCCTCGGATATAGCCTGGTGACATGGCCCATCTTGCGGCCCGGGCGGGCTTCGGCCTTGCCGTAGAGATGCAGTTTCGCGCGCGGATCGGCGGCGATCTCGGGCCATTTATCGATCTCATCGCCGATCAGGTTTTCCATCACGGCGTCGGCCAGACGCTCGGTCGAGCCCAGCGGCAAACCGGTGATGGCGCGGACCAGTTGCTCGAATTGGCTGGTGACGCAGGCATCGAGCGTCCAATGTCCGGAATTATGCGGGCGCGGCGCCAGTTCGTTGACCATTAGCTGGCCGTCCGGCAGCACGAACATCTCGACCGCCAGCAAGCCGATCAGCTCCAGCGCCTCGGCGATTTTGAGCGCGATGGCTTCGGCTGCTGCCGCCACATCCGGCGTCATCGGCGCCGGGACATGGGTCTCGCTCAAGATATGGTTGGCATGGCGGTTTTCGACCGGCACGAAGCATTGCGCGGTGCCGTCGGCATTGCGCGCGACGATCACCGACGCCTCATAGGCGAAATCGACGAAGCGTTCGACGATGCCGATCGCCGCTCCCATCTGCCGCCAGGCGACACCCAGATCGGTCTCATCGCGGATCGTCGCCTGTCCCTTGCCGTCATAGCCCATGCGGGTTGATTTCAACACGACCGGCCGGCCGATATCCCCAACCGTGTCGGCCAGCGCCGCAAACGAGGTGACGGCGCGGTAGCGGGTGGTCGCGATGCCGAGGCGGCTGACGAAATCCTTCTCGCGCAGCCGGTCCTGACAGATTTTCAGCACGCGCGGGCTGGGGTGAACCGGCACGTGGTCGGCGAGCCAGGTGACGCCGTCGAGCGGGATATTCTCGAACTCATAGGTCACGACATCGCATAGATCGGCGAGTTGCTGCAGGGCGGCGCGGTCCTCATAGCCGGCGACGATGGTCTGGCTGGTGACCTGTGAGGCGGGGCTGTCGGTTTCCGGCGTCAGCACGACGGTGCGATAGCCGAGCGAGGCGGCGGCCTGCGCCGTCATGCGGCCAAGCTGCCCGCCACCCAGAATGCCGATGGTCGAGCCGGGCGGGATCATGGTTCGCTGCCGTCGCCGATCGGCGCGTCGGCGATCGCGGCGGTTTGTTCGTCGCGTAGCGCGTCAAGCCGCTTGGCCAAGGCTGGATCGGTTCCGGCCAACAAGGCAGCCGCGAACAGTGCCGCATTGACCGCACCGGGCTTGCCGATGGCGAAAGTGGCGACGGGTATGCCGGCCGGCATCTGGACGATCGACAATAGGCTGTCAAGACCGCGCAAGCTTCGGCTTTCGATCGGAACACCCAGCACAGGGAGCGGCGTCAGGCTGGCGACCATGCCCGGCAGATGGGCCGCACCGCCGGCACCGGCTATGATCACGCGAAGCCCACGGCCCCGCGCATCCTCGGCATAATCGAACAGCCGTTTGGGCGTGCGATGGGCCGAGACGATGCGGGTTTCATGCGCGATGCCGAGTGCGGTCAACCGGTCCGATGCGTGATGCATCGTCTTCCAGTCGCTCTGGCTGCCCATGATCAATCCGACAAGCGGCGCTTCCATGACGATCCTAACCGGTCAAGAGAAGCGGCGCATTATATGAGGCGAGCGCCCCAGCACAAGGAAATCAGGCGATTATGTCGGGCAGCAGGCCGCTTTCGAGCTGTGCGATCTGGTCTTTCAGCACCAGTTTGCGCTTTTTCAGCCGCCTGATCTGCATCTCGTCGATTGGCGGCACGCCGCTGACCCTGGCGATAACGTCGTCGAGGTCGCGATGCTCCAGCTTCAATTGATCGAGCTTGCGCCGGATATTTTCTTGATCTGACATCGGCGCCGCGTGGTTTATGGTTTCGAATATGAGGGTTGGGGCGTGCTTGTAAGGGCCGCCCGGCCACAATCGGGCGCTCTTGTACCATAGGCTGGGCGGCGAGGGCAGATGACGAGCCGTGTTTCTTTACGTTTTTGGCGCTTTGCTGGGGCGATCTACGCGCATGACGGCGTGGCCCGGGCATGCCTTGATGTGCAAGACCAGATCGGTGCCGATATTCCGGTGCTGCTCTTTGCGTTTTTCTGCGGTGCGGACGGAAGGGGCAGGCTTGATGCCGCCCAAATCGAGCGGACCATTCAGGCGATCAAACCTTGGCGCGATGGCGTCGTCGTACCGTTGCGCACACTCCGCCGCGCGATGCGCGAGCCAATTGGCGGGATTAGCGACGAGTCCTTGCGAACTCGGATAAAGCGCATAGAGCTTGCCGCCGAACGCCGGCAAATGGATACGCTATCGCGCCTATTGCCGTCCTCCACCCAAGGTGTATCGTTGCAGGACAGGGCTAGTGATGCGGCCGGCAATGTGTCGGTCTATCTGACCCTACTGTCCGGGCTCTCCGATTCTGCCGGCAAGCGTATGGTCGAGCTGCTTACCAACGCCTTCCTTCAGATGCCGCCCCTCGCCTAATCAAAGCCTATCAAAGAATTCATTTCGGCCGGAGGCTCGTTGGAACTAGCGTAACAAATCCTACATGCAAGAGACCCCATCTTTAATGAGGAGATTGGCATGACGATCGAACCCCGTATCGAAGCACTCAAAGCCAAACACGCGCTGCTCGAAGACGCGATCGTCAAGGAAGCCTTACGACCCTGCCCCGATACCATTGTGCTGCGCAGCCTGAAATGGCGGAAACTCGTGATAAAAGACGAGATTGCGCGCCTGACCATCAATTAACATCGAAAGCGCAGGCACGGTCTGCCTGCGGCGTAGTATATTGGCCTGGGCAAAAGTGTTTTTTCCCAGCATAAACCCGCTTGGCCCCGTGAACCCGGGGGAAAGCGGCGACGCCGCGACGCGATGGAAATGGGACTGATCAGGCTGATGTGGCGCTTGCTATTGTGTACGGCGATGGTGATGACAGCTCTGCCGGCCTTCGCCGGCAATCTGGAGTTTGGCACCTGGGACTCGGCGAAATGCGGGCCCGAGCCGGAGCCGCCGCCGATCAACGATACGTCGCCCGAAACCTATAATTTCAGCATGACTCTGCTGAAAGCGTGGGTCGATAAGGCCAAGGCCTATGAGGCCTGCGTTCAGGACGAGGCGCAGCGCGACAGCGATATCATTCATCACGCCATCCAGGACGAGCACCAGCATATGCAGGCGCGCTTCGACCGGTTGTCGCGTGAGGCGAAGGCCGCCGTCGACAAGCTCAACGGCCAACGCAAGAAGGAACAGGATGTGCGGTTGCGCGGCGGCGATCAGCAGCACCAGCCGACGCAATATTCGACCGACCCGTCGCAGCAGCAGAATTATCAGAACAACCCGAATTCGCCTGAATACCGGCAGCAGCAGCGCCAGCAGCAGGATCAGAGCACCAACCCCAATCAAAGCAACCCGAATGCCGCAGGTGGGATACCCCAATCCCAGCAGCAATAGCGGCCGGGGTGGTTCGTCAGGCGGCGGTCAGTGCGTCAGGACTGCGGCCGGCTTGGCGTGGCGCTGGGCGTAGTCGACGGCGGCATCAAGCTCCGCCTGGGTGCACAGGCCAAGGCTGACCGGATGGCGCGGCTTGATATTGGTGATGTTCCAATGGGTACGACCACGCACTGCGGCGATGGTCGGCTTGGTTGTGCCGAGCAGCTTCTGGATCTGGCCGTCTGACAGTTCGGGGAAGGTCTTGACCAGCCATGCGATCGCATCGGGCTTGTCCTGCCGCTTGGCAATCGGCGTGTAGCGGCCGCCATACAGCTTCGTCCCCGGCAAAGGCAGGTTGCTGACGAGCAAGGTCAGCTTGTGGTTCGGATCGGCCTGCGCCTTCTCCAGCTCCTCTTTCGATAGCTGGCCGTTGGCGACCGGGTCGAGACCCTGAATGCCCGCGTTCACCTCACCATCGGCAATCGCCTGCACTTCAAGCATATGCAGCCCGCAGAACTGGGCGACTTGCTCAAATGTGAGGCCCGTATTCTCGACCAGCCACACCGCGGTCGCTTTCGGCATCAATGGAAGTGCCATAATTCCTCCGCCCTCAAGGCGCTGACCATCGCTTTCCGACTGCCTGGATCAGGATTGTCGGTCGCGCGCAGCACCGGAAAATTCCGAATTGACGCCGTTAATAGCAGCGCCCATGCCGACAACCAAGCGCAAATCAGTCAACTGTCAGGATGATCTTGCCAATGGTGGTGCCACTTTCCAGCAAGGTGTGCGCCGCCGCCGCCTCGCGCAAGGGGAAGCAGCGATGGATAACCGGCTTTACCCGCCCCTCATCCAGCCATGGCCATATATCGGTCGAAAGCGCTGCTGCTATCCGCCCCTTCTCCGCCGTTGTGCGCGGTCTCAGCGTCGATCCGGTCAGCGTCAGGCGCTTGCGCATGATCGCCTCCAGTTGCAATTCGACCTTGCTGCCCCGCAAATAAGCGATCTGGACCAGCCGGCCTTCGGGTGCCAGCAGCTTCAGATTGCGCGGCGTGTAGTCGCCGCCGACCATGTCCAGAATGACATCAACCCCGTCGCCTGCGAGCTTTGCAATCTCCGCCTGGAAATCCTGGGCGTGATAATCGATGCAAATCTCGGCGCCGATCGTCTCGCAGAACCGCGACTTTTCCTCACCCCCGGCCGTGGCGAAAACCCTGGCGCCAAGGGTTGCCGCCAGCTGAATGGCGGTGGTGCCGATGCCCGACGTACCGCCATGAACCAGAAAGGTCTCGCCCGATTGGAGCCGCCCGCGATCGAACACGTTGCTCCAGACCGTGAAGAAATTCTCCGGCAATGCTGCCGCCCGCACCCAGTCGAACCCGGTTGGCAGGCGCAAGGCCTGAACATCCGGCACCGTGCAATATTCGGCATAACCGCCGCCATTGGTCAGCGCCGTCACCCGGTCGCCGACCTGCCAAATTGTCACATCCCCTCCGACCGCAACCACCTCGCCCGACACCTCCAACCCGATCAGATCGCTTGCACCGGGCGGTGGTGGATAGGCGCCTTGGCGCTGCAACAAATCTGGTCGGTTCACGCCGCAAGCCCGCACGCAGATTAGAATTTCTCTAAGTCCGGGTGTTGGCACGGGGCGGGTCATGGGCTGCAACATTTCGGGTCCGCCCGGCGTCATTGCCGCCATCGCCGTCATCGTTTCGGGCACCGATCGGGCCATGGTTAACAACTCTCCTCTGTTGCAGAAGGGGGTGCGAAGCGGCACACTAATCCCATATGCATGGGCTGTTTGTACTAGATCGGGATTAATCACGCGATGGGCGATAAGGTTGTCTTGACTGGTTCGTCGCGTCCTCGGGTAGCACTCGCCCTGCAGGGCGGTGGTGCGCACGGCGCCTATGGCTGGGGTGTTCTTGACCGCCTGCTAGAGGCCGATTGTTTTGACATCGACGCGATCAGCGGCACCAGCGCCGGCGCCATGAACGGCGCCATGCTGGCTCTAGGCCTGACCGAAGGACCGGAGCAGGCCCGGGCATTGCTCGGCCGCTTCTGGAATCGCACGGTGGGTGCCGCGACCTGGAGCCCGCTGATCCCAAGCCCCGTCGACCGGCTGTTCGGCAATGGCGATCTCAGCTTCTCGCCGGGTTATCAGGTCTTGGGCTACATGGCGCGGATGATGTCTCCGTCGCAGATCAATCCGCTGTTCAACCCGCTTGAGGTCAATCCGCTGCGCGATGTGTTGAGCGGCGTGCTCGATATCAAGAAACTCAACAGCGCCGAGGCGCCAAAGCTGTATGTCGCCGCGGTCCACGTAACGTCGGGCCGCTTGCGGATTTTCGAGACGCCCGAGATCACGCTCGACGCGCTGCTGGCCTCCGCCTGCCTGCCCTTCATGTCCGAGCCGGTCAAGATCGACGGTGCGGGTTATTGGGATGGCGGGTATCTGGCCAATCCGGCATTAAGCCCGCTGGTAGCACCCATCGCCGAGGGCGAGGCGCGCGACATCATCGTGGTCCAGGTGACGCCGTTCGAGCGGCATGAGGAGCCGCGCACCTATACCGACATTGTCGACCGGATTTCCGAGATCAGTTGTAACGGCGCGTTGCTGCGCGAGCTTGAGGCGATCGAACAGCACAACGCGCTGATCGACAGCGGCAAGCTCGACGCGAAGACTGTCCATCGCGTTCGGCTTCATGTCATTTCGCCCGATGAATCGATGGGTCGGCTGACCGCGTCGTCTAAACTGAATGCCGAGCGCGGGTTTGTCGAAAAACTGTTCAAGCTCGGTCGTCGGGCGGCGGATCATTGGCTGGAGCGCAACCGGCTATCTGTCGGCAAGCGCTCGTCATTCAAGCTCGACCAGCCTTTGCTGCATGACGCGACGGAGTTGGGCAAACGCGGTTTTGCTGCTTGAGTGCCGAGTAGGTGGAGCGAGTTTTTTCGAAGATATAGTGGAAAATTATCGAGAACGTACTATCGTTGGTAAAGCCGCGCGTTACTGAGAATAAAGTGGTTCAGTGAAACTAAGGGTTGCGAACGGGCTTTAACGAGGAATCGGGCAGACATCCATCTTGCAGAGAGGAGTGTCGCAATGGCGATCTTCTTCGAAGGAACATATGACGAGACGCTCGACCTGCTGGTCGAGGCGCGCGATTATTTGATGGAGTTGGAGCCGCTCGGCCGTCGCGGCCTCGGCACGGAAGAACGGCTCGTGCTGAATTGCGAGGCGTTCAGGATAACCTCACGCCTGACCCAGATCATGGCCTGGCTGCTGATCCAAAAGGCAGTGCATGCAGGCGAACTCAGCAGACGCGACGCGGCGGCGGAAGAACATCGCCTCTCCGGTCATTCAGTGTGTCTGGCCAATGATCTGCCGCCGGTCTCATTACCGGCATCCTTCGTCAGCCTGCTCGATCGCAGCTACCGGCTCTATACCAGAGTCGAACGGCTGGACGCCCTGGTTGGGCTGGAAGGTCTGGCGGAAGCGTCGTAAACGCCCGGACGAGGCGCCCGGCCGCTAGATCCTATTGCTTCTTCAGGCCGATCGCCGAGAAGCGCTTATTGAAGCGCGCGAGCTGGCCGCCCTGGTCGTTCAGGCGCTGCTGGCCTCCGATCCAGGCCGGATGCGACTTCGGGTCGATTTCCAGCCGAAGCTGATCGCCGGGCTTGCCATAGGTCGAACGGGTGACATAGCTGCTCCCATCCGTCATGACGACGGTGATCTCGTGATACTCGGGATGGATATCTTTCTTCATGACCCTGGCCTCTCCTCGGAAGGCGAGGCTTATAGCGAATCGGGGCGGGCGGCGCAAGGATGGATTGTAGGGGTGCCTAAGATCGCCGCATTCAAAATTTTCACGACAAGCCTGCAGTTCTAGATTACAATCTCCGCGAGTGTATAGCGTGACGGTCTGCGCGGCAGATGCCTCTCTGGAAAGAATATACTCGCCACAGTTGACTCCAAGACACGCTAACAACGTGACCGCTTTTTGCCTGACGAAAGTTTCGTCAATCTAGCAATATTTTTCTCTCCTAGTGGGAGGCGGCGAATGGAGAACATTCCTCGCTATCAGGTAGCTGGCACCACCAAATCGGGAATCTCGATATAATTTCAGTGCGTTAGAGCATTGTCGCACTCCTTTCTCCCCCAACCTTTAGGCATCGCAAAGTCTCCCGCTTTCGATTATCGAAAGTAACGTACTTTGACTGGTTAGCCCTCAAACGGCATCGGCTTTCCAGGTCCCTTAAATCAAAGAACGCGTTTCTCAATTCGATTCCGATGATTGGCCGCCGCCTATCTCGTTAAGCGGTCGGCTGGCATTTCTGGTCCCGATCCGCGAAAGCCAGGGCTATCACCCGTGGATGCTGCCCGGAGCCCAAAAAAAGCGGATCATCGCCAAATATGATATCCATTCTGATGCGGTGCTTTCGCTGGCTCCTCCACCTATACGTGACATCGCCGTTTATGCTTCTGTTCGCGCATGAGTGACGCCGCCGCCATCGTCGATCAGCTCACCAATTCGGCTACCCTTTTAGGGGTAGCAGAAGTCTCCGGTCGCGACTCGGCGGTGCCGAAGGTGCGAGGCATCTACGCCTGGTATTTTGGGAATCTGCCAGCGGTCCCGAGCGATGGATGCCCGATGCGGGATGGGATGACATTGCTGTATGTCGGCATCGCACCGAGCCGGGCGACCAGCAGGAAGACCCTGAGATCGAGGGTGCGCAATCATGCGTCCGGATCGGCGAACGGCTCCACCCTCAGGCGGTCATTGGGCGCTTTGCTGGCGTCGCAATTGGGCATCGAGTTACGCCCGGTCGGCATCTCGGGTAAGACGAACTACGGCGAAGGAGAAGAAGCGCTGTCGGACTGGATGCGTCTGAACGCTCGCGTGACGTGGGCCGAGCATGCGGAGCCCTGGGTCGTCGAGCGCAAGGTCATCGAGATCCTGAAACCACCGTTGAACTTGGCGGACCATCCGTCGAATGCTTTCGCAGCAGAATTGAAGCGGCTAAGGGCATAGCCCGTGGAAACTTGAAGCCCTTAGAATTCCGCCTAAACGGGTATTAATTTTGAGATATTCAATCTCTAATCGACATGGTTGAGCTGATTGTGCATCATTGGCCTGATAGTGTCTAAG
>CAIZEE010000665.1 GCA_903931835.1 uncultured Elstera sp. | reverse complement strand
TGCCGTCAATGCGGGGCGTGCACGGAAATCTGCCCGGTCGGCGTCGAGCATGTGCCGATGATCGCTGAGATGCGCCGCCACCTGGTCGACGCGGGCGAGATGGATGAGTTGCTGCAGAACACACTGCAAGCCATTCAAAAAACAGGAAATTCCTTCAACGAATCGCGGCGCAAGCGGATGCGCTGGACCCGTGATCTCGGCTTTGAGGTCAAGGATGCGCGGACCGAGCCGGTTGATGTGCTGTGGTTCGTCGGCGACTACGCGAGCTTCGATCCGCGTTCACAGAAAACCTCGCAAAGCTTCGCCCGCATACTGCACGCTGCCGGTGTCGATTTCGGCATTCTGCATGAGGGCGAAACGACTGCCGGCAATGATGTCCGCCGAGTGGGTGAGGAGGGGCTGTTCCAGTTCCTCGCGACCGGCAATGCCGAAACTCTGGCGGCCGCAAGCTTCAAGAGCATCGTCACGACCGATCCGCATTCCTTCAACACGCTGAAGAACGAATACCCGGAATTCGGCGCCGATTATCCGGTTGAGCATGCCAGCACGCTGATCGAACGGCTGATCGCCGAGGGCAAGCTCAAGCTCACCCAGAAGCTCGGCACCAAAATCGCCTATCACGATCCCTGTCATCTCGGTCGCCTGAACAAAGTGTTCGATGCGCCACGCAATGTGCTGGCCCAGGCGGGTGCCGAAGTCGTCGAGCTGGAGCGCAATCGCGACAACTCATTCTGTTGCGGCGGCGGGGGCGGGCGCGTCTGGATCCCCGATGCCGCCGGCCAGAAGCGCCCGGGCGAAAGTCGGGTTCGCGAGGCAGCGGAGATCGACGGGCTCGATGTCCTGGCCGTCGCCTGTCCCAAATGCATGACCATGCTGGAGGATGCGACCAAGACCGCCGGTCTTGAAGGGCGCTACAAGGTCATGGATCTGATTGAGCTGGTGGCGCTCGCGATGACGCCGGAACCGGTCGAGGAAGCGGTCTTATGAACCCGCCCGGCTCCTGGTCAGACCTCATGGAATTTGCGCGGGAGTCGGGCGACCCGTCGATCGCGGCGGCGCTGTTTGACGCAGCTACACCCATGGAGCGCGCGGATCTCGCTGATATCATTCTAAGTGATCGCCGCGCGCGGATGCGCTTTGCCAAGGCATCCTATGCGTCGGGTTCGTTGCTTCTGTGGCTCGGCAGTGTCGTTCAGCTTGATCTGACGCTGGCGAAAAACCCCGCCTCACCGGCAGCACTGCTCGCCCTGATCGCCCTTCGAACCGAGGATCCGCAGGTTCTCCGCGCCATCGCAGCACACCCTAATACGGCGACGAAGCAGCTGGACGCGCTGGCGCGGCGGGCGCCGGAATTGCTGCGCGCGACCATTATCGGTCACCCCAATGCCTCAGCATCAACACTTCAACGGCTGAGCGCTGGCGCCGGCAATACGGAGTGCCGGCTGCTGGCCCGCCACGCTGAAACGGGCGCGCGGCTGCTCACTGAGCTCTGGTGCTTCGCCGATCTGGATTTGCGCGCGGAAATCGCTGGAAATCCGGCAGCGCCGATTGAGATTCTATCCGCTGCTTCCCGGGCCGGCGATCCCATTCTGCGTCGGAAAGCGGCCGGCAACGTCTCATTGCCACATGACATGATCGTGGCCTTGCTCGGCGACGAAGACGGTTCTGTCCGGGCGGCGGCCCTGCGCAATCCTGAGGTAGGCGGGGATCTCGACGTGGATCTTGCCTATGACCGCTCCGTTACGGTTCGCCGCCGGGCCGCCCAGGCAATCGGGTTGCCGCCCGAGCTTGCCGCTCAATTGAGCGGCGATCCTGATCGATGGGTGCGGCGCTGGCTCGCGCGCAACCGGGATATTCCGCTAAGCTTGATGGCCGTTCTTGCGACCGATGCCGATCACGAGGTCCGCCGTGCGCTCGGCCGCAATCCAGCCTTGCCGCTCGATCTCGCGACCCTCCTTGCGCGCGATCCCGTCGCCTGGGTTCGGGCAGCGGTGGCCTCGAGGGGTGATTTGCCTGCGTGCCTGATTGAGCAATTGGGGGCTGAGTGCGATATCGACGTGGTTTCGGCGGTCGGTCTTAATCCGTCCACCTCGGTTGAACGCCAGCAAAAGATCGCCGGCCATGAGGATTTCGACGTCAGGCGGTCGCTGATCCTCAATCCGGCAACCTCGCCCTTGGCGCTACAGATGCTGCTCGACGATCCCTATCCGCTCAATCGCATGCTGCTCGCGCGGCACCTCGCGCTGCCGCCATTCCTCGTATGGCAGTTGATCGACGATCCGGATGCCGATGTCAGGTTTGCCGCCGCGGCTCGCCTGGCCGCAGAATTGCACTCTCAACCCTTGGCCAAGGCCAGCTAAACGGAAGTTACTCATGAAGCTTTTGGTCCCAGTGAAGCGTGTCGGCGTGCTCGACGATGAATTCGAGTTGCGTGAAGACGGGCGCGATGTCGATCCGGATTTCTTGGAATTCGATCTCAATGAATTCGACGACTATTCGCTTGAGGAAGCCGTCAAGCTGAAGGAAGCCGGTGAGGGGATCGAAGTCGTCGCCGTGACGGTTGGCCCTGACGAGGCGGATGACGTGCTGCGTAAATGCCTGGCGAAGGGTGCCGATCGCGCCATTCGTATCTGGGATGATGCGCTGGAAGGCTCAGATTCGACAGTGATCGCACGGCTGCTAGCGGCTGTGGTGGCGCGGGAGAAGCCCGATCTCATCTTCACCGGCGCGCAGTCGGCCGATCATGGCTTTGCCCAGACCGGTATTGCACTGGCGGGATTGCTTGGCTGGGCGCATGTCGCCGTTGTCTCGTTTCTTGAACTGGCTGCCGATCGCGCGTCCGCCCAACTCCGACGCGAGCTGGAGGGCGGACTTGAGCAGGAGATGACGATCGCCTTGCCCGCAGTCCTCACTATTCAGCTCGGCATCAATCGTCCGCGCTATGCCTCCTTGCGCGGCATCCGACAGGCAGCCGCACAGCCGATCGAAACACTGACGCACGGTGACCTTGGCATTAACGACGCGTCCGTGGGTGAGGCAGGCGCGCTTTCCCATGTGCGCCGCATGTATGTGCCAGCCAAGGGCAAGGCCGAACTGATCACCGGTTCGCCCGCCCAGCAGGCCGCAAAAATCGTCGACATCATTAAGCAGGTCAGGGGGCTCTAGGATGGCCGGAATTCTTGTTATTGCCGAGCATCGCCAGGGCGCGTTGCGTCCCGCCTCGCTGGAAATCATCGCAGCAGCCTTGCCGCTTAAGGCAAAAGCTGGCGCCTTGACCGTCGCTATCGTTGGCAGCGCGCCGCAGAGCTTCGTGCCGGAATTATCTGTCGAGGGTGTCGACGAGATCGTTACAGTTGCCGTTGCGTCCGAGGTCTTTCAACCCGATGTGCAACAATCCGCAGTCGCGGCCCTGATCGGGGCCCGCAAGCCCTCCGTCGTGCTGATCGCCCACGGCGTCGATGCGTGGTCTTATGCCCCCGGGATTGCGGCATCAGCAGGCTACGGCTTTGCAACGGACGTGTTCGAGATCGCCTATGATGGCGACGATCTGGTCGCGACGCGTGCCGGCTACAAGGAGAAAGTTCGGATCGAACTGGACTTCCCTGGCAAAGCAACGGTGTTGCTGACCGTGCGGACGAACAGCTTTAAGCCGGCAGCCGGCTCTTCGTCGCCGACTGTCACAGCGTTTGCTGCACCGTCGGTCGAACCCCGCACCTCGCATACCGGCTGGAAAGAACCAGCAGCAAGCGGCGGCATTGATATTCCGGCGGCTGAGTTCATCGTATCGATCGGTCGTGGCGTCGGTGACGAGACCAAGGTCGAGCAGTTCCTGGAACTGGCGGATGGCCTTGGTGCGGTCCTCGGCTGCTCGCGCCCGATCGCCGATAATGGCTGGCTGCCCAAGGCGCGGCAGGTCGGGCAGTCGGGCAAACTGGCTGCGAATTGCAAGCTTTATGTGGCACTCGGTATTTCCGGCTCAGTCCAGCATCTGTGGGGCATGAAGCATGTCGAGACGATCATCGCGGTGAATTCCGATCCCGAGGCATCGATCTTCAGCGTCGCGCGCTATGGCGTGGTCGGCGACATGTTCGAGATCGCCGAGGAATTGCAGGCGCTGCAATAGCTTGGGTGGGATTTTCTGTCGCGTTGATAACTTTTGTTTCCCGTCACTAAAGTGGCGTGATCGGTGATGGGAGAGGGGAACCGTGTATGTCTGAGCTGACGGCTGATTTACCGGTTGGAGATGCGCCTGCGCACACATTGCACCGAACTCTGGGCTGGAGCCACGCCTTCTGGGTAGCGAGTGGCGTGCCCGCCCTCGTGCTGTTTTCCATTGGTGCTGTGGCGGCGACCGTCGGGTATCCGTCCTGGCTGGTCTGGTCGCTATCGATCGGCTTCGGCTTTTTGCAGGCTTTCACCTATGCGGAGATTGCCGGACTATTCCCAGATAAATCGGGCGGAGCGTCGATCTATGGCGCGATTGCCTGGCTGAAATACGGCAAGCTGTTGGCGCCAATCTCGGTCTGGTGCAATTGGTTCGCCTGGTCGCCGGTGCTCGCACTCGGTGTCGGCTATGCGGCCGCCTATATTCTGAACGGTTTCTTCCCCGCCGATTCGGCGATCCAGACCTGGACGGTGACGCTGGTCTCCCTTGATTTGATCAAGGATGGGCTGACGCTTCAGATCAATTCCAAGGTCGTGCTGGGAGCGATCATTATGCTGGGTGTCTTCGCGATCCAGCATCGCGGCATCCTGGGGGCGGCGCGCATCCAGGCGATCTTTGCGGTCAGCACGCTGGTCCCGCTGGTGCTGATCGGCCTCGTGCCGCTGTTCGGCGGCGATATCACCCATGCCAATCTGTTCCCGTTTGTGCCGCTGGCGCATGGCGCCGATATGGGGCCGCTGGTCGATGCCAATGGAGCGGTGGTGGAGGGCAGCTGGAACATGGCCGGCTGGACTTGGTTCTGCGGTGGGTTGTTTCTTGCCGCCTGGTCGACCTACGGGTTTGAGACGGCGGTCTGCTATGTCAGCGAATTCCGGCATCCCAAGACCGATACGGTCAAGGCGATCATTTATTCGGGTTTGCTCTGCCTGGTCATCTACACGCTGGTGCCGTTTGCGTTTCAGGGCGCGCTTGGTCTCGACGCGATGCTCAAACCCGACATCGCCGATGGCAGTGGCGTCGCTCGTGCGATGGCCAGCATCGTCGGTGCGACCGGAGCTTGGGTGCAGCTGGTCGTCATCATGTTGCTGCTGTCGATCCTGCTGTCGATCATGACGGCGATGGCGGGGTCCTCGCGTACGCTCTATCAGGGCTCAGTGGATGGCTGGCTACCCAAATACCTGTCGCGGGCGAACCATCACGGCGCTCCGGTCGCTGCAATGTGGACCGATCTCTGCTTCAATCTTCTGCTGCTGACAATGTCCGACAATCTCTTCGTGCTGGCGGCCGCCAATGTCGGTTACATCATCTTCAACTTCATGAATTTGAATTCGGGCTGGATCCATCGGATTGATCGTGGCGATTGGGAGCGGCCGTTCCGTTGTCCGACCTGGCTGCTCGCGACCGGCGGCGTGCTGGGCTTCGTCAATGCTTTCCTGCTCGGCATCGGCGCCGATACATGGGGCAAGGGCACACTAAAGATCGGTCTGGTTTTCGCCGCCATGATAATTCCGGTTTTCCTGTTCCGCCACTACGTGACCGATAAGGGTAAGTTCCCGGCGGCTGCGGTCGATGCGCATGGCGAGGTCACAGCGCGGGCGGGGTTGCTGCCCTATATCGTACTGTTGGGTGGTATCGCGACCGTCCTGCTCGGTCATTATCTGGCGGAATATTAGAGCGATGCAGGCCTCGACCAATAAGAGCAGGCCGGTTTATCAGCCGATTTCGATCGATTGGAGCGGGCGCCGGCATTTGCTGGTTGGCCTGGGTGAGGGCGGCGCCGTCATTGATCGCTGTCTGGCGGAGTGTCCTTCCGGGCGGAAGGATGACATTGCAGTGATTCGTGGCGATGACGCGTCAGCCCTGCTTCGCGAGGTCGATACCGCGCTCGCAGCGGCCAAGATGGGGCTCAGGCTGTACGTCGCCGGGCCAGAGACCTTCCTCTGGGATGTCTCCGCGATCGCCATCGGGTACGGCATGGGCAAAAACGAGATCGGGCGGGAGGTCGCAGGATCGATCGCACGACGCGTGTTCTGCGTTCATTGCCGGACGGTCGCCGAGGCGGTCACGACCGATATCCACGACTGTGCCGGCTGCGGCCATGCCCTGCAGGTGCGCGATCACTTCTCGCGCCGAATGGGCGCCTTCATGGGCGTGCGCATCGATGCCGAAGCGCCAGGCGAAATCCCCGAACGGCGCGAGGTGTTTCCATGAGCCTGCCCTCCATCCGCATCCGGGTTGCCGCGATCGAAGCACTGACGCC
>CAIZEE010000664.1 GCA_903931835.1 uncultured Elstera sp. | reverse complement strand
CGCGGATTCGTAAGGCCTGGGGCCGGCGCGTCGTCGTACTGGCGACCGGCGACCCGATGTGGTTTGGCATCGGCGTAACACTCGCCCGTGAATTCGAACCGGGCGACTATGTGATCAGCCCGGGCCTGTCCGCCTTCGCCCTAGCGGCATCCCGGCTCGGCTGGCCGCTGGCTGATAGTGTTTGCCTGACCGTGCATGGTCGGCCGATCGAACTTATTTGCCGGCACCTGATCCCAGGAGCGAGACTACTGATCCTGTCGGAGAACGGCGGGACGCCCGCTCTGGTGGCGGCGTTGTTGGCTGCGAAAGGCTATGGCGCCAGCCAAATTTCGGTCTTGGCCGAACTCGGTGGTGCCGATGAAGGCCGCTGGGATGGCACGGCTTCAGGCTGGACCATCACCACCCTGCCCGATCTCAATACGATCGCCGTGACCTGCCAGCCCGATCACGATGCGGCCCCCCGTTGGTCAAGCGCACCAGGCCTGCCGGATCGCGCCTTCGAGCATGACGGTCAATTGACGAAACAGGCGGTTCGCGCAGCAACGCTGGCCGCTCTCGCTCCGCTGCCGGGCGAGTTGCTCTGGGATATTGGTGCCGGCAGCGGTTCTGTCGCGATTGAGTGGCTGCGCGCAGCGCATGCTATGCGGGCAATCGCCATCGAACGCTCTGCCGAGCGGGTGGCCATGATCCGGGCCAATGCCGCATCGCTCGGCGTACCCAATTTGAAGATCATCGAGGGTGCTGCCCCCGACGCGTTGCACAATCTACCGACGCCGGATGCCATATTCATCGGTGGCGGCATTAGCACCGAGGGCGTGTTCGACGCTGCCTGGACAGCGCTGAAACCAGGCGGAAGGCTGGTCGCCAATGTGGTGACGCTGGAGGGCGAGGCGCTGCTGCTCGCTCGATATCGCGAGTTCGGCGGATCGTTGACCCGGCTCGCAATCAGCCGTGCTGAGCCGGTCGGGCCGCACCAAGGCTGGCGACCCCTCATGCCGGTGACACAGCTTCTGCTCGAAAAGCCGCGCTCATGAGCGGCACGCTCTATGGCATCGGTGTTGGCCCGGGCGACCCCGAGCTGATCACGCTGAAGGCGCTGCGGCTGCTGCGTGCCTGCCCGGTCGTGGCATATCCAGCGCTTGAGACGGGTCCAAGCTTTGCGCGGGCGATTGTCGCCGAGTATCTGGTCTCGACTCAGATCGAAATCGCCATCCGTATGCCGATGGAGGAGGCGCGATTCCCAGCTCAAGCGGTTTATGATCGCGCAGCAACGGAACTATCGGCGCATCTCGACGCCGGGCGCGACTGCGCGGTTCTGTGCCAGGGCGACCCGTTTTTCTACGGCTCGTTCATGTATCTGTTCGATCGGCTGGCATCGAGCTATCCAACCAGCATCGTTCCCGGCATCACCTCGCTAACCGCCTGTGCCGCCGCCCTGCAAGCCACCCTCGTGTCACGCAGCGACGTGTTGAGCGTTATCCCGGCAACGCTCAGCGAAGACGCGTTGCGCACGCAGCTCGCCCATTGCGACGCTGCGGCAATCATGAAGCTTGGCCGGCATTTTTCGAAAGTCCGGACGGTGCTGGCGGAACTCGATCTGACGCAGCATGCCAAATATATCGAACGGGCCACCCTGCCCGATCAAACCATCCGACCGCTTGCCGAGATCGATCCCGATACTGTGCCGTACTTCGCGATGATCCTGGTGCATCGCCGCGGGAGCGCGCTGGCATGACGCCCGCGATCATCTTCCTCAATGCGGCGGCGCTGCCGCTCGCCCGACGGATCCAGGCGGCTTTGCCGAATGCCGAGATTCATGGGCTGGCCAAACGCGTGGCGGAGTGCGATCAGAGTTTCGACGATCTTGGCGATCATCTCGCTCAATTATTCGTGGCCGCCCGTCCGATCATTGGCATCTGCGCCGCTGGAATCCTGATCCGCAAACTGGCGCCCCTGCTGGACGACAAGCATAACGAACCGCCGGTTCTCGCGATCGCCAGCGATGGTTCAGTGATCGTGCCGCTGCTAGGTGGCCACCATGGCGCCAATGCGCTGGCGGATCGGCTGGCCCTGGCGCTGGGTGGCTTCGCCGCAGTGACGACAGCGAGCGATAGCATGTTCGGGCTGGCGCTGGATGAGCCGCCGCCAGGCTGGCACATCGCCAATCCGCCGGCGGTCAAAGATATTGCCGCCCGTCTGCTATCGGGTGAGCCGGTCGGCTTGATCATCGAGGCCGGCGACAGGGCTTGGCTTGCCCGAGGCGATGCGACGTTCGAAACAGACCTCGGCGGTGGCATCCGGATCACCGCGTGGGATGTCTCGGCGAAGGATGGCGAACTGATCTTCCATCCGCCCGTTCTGGCGCTCGGGATTGGCTGCGAACGCGGTACCAGCTTTGAGGAATTGCGCGATCTGGCGGAGGGGTGTCTTGCGGCGTCCGGCCTGTCCCGCCATAGCGTCGCTTGCGTGGTCTCGCTCGATCTGAAAGCGGACGAGGTGGCCATCCACGAGCTCGCGTGCCATCTGGACGTCCCGGCACGCTTCTTCACCGCCGCCGAATTGCTGGCCGAAACGCCGCGCTTGCAAACGCCATCTGAAACCGTGTTTGCCGAGGTTGGGTGCTATGGGGTGGCGGAGGGTGCGGCCCTGGCGGCGGCCGGCAGTACCGGCGAATTGATCGCGCCAAAGCTGAAATCTGCGCGCGCGACCTGCGCCATTGCGCAAAGCTCGCACGACTTGGATGCCTCGATCATCGGCCGCAAACAAGGTCGCCTCAGCATTGTCGGCATGGGTCCGGG
>CAIZEE010000663.1 GCA_903931835.1 uncultured Elstera sp. | reverse complement strand
TTGGTGCCGGCACCGCCCGTCGTCACGATCGCGGCACCCGGGATACGCGTCGTCAGGTTAACAAGTACGGCCTCAAGGACACTCATTCTGCCAGTCTCGTTCTGTCGCAGGGCAAGCGGCACCATAACCCATTTCCGTCCCGCCCCGTCTCGCCTATGTATCCTCGCCTATGTATCGTGGACCCGTGACCGCCGGAGAATAGCAATTTGGAAGCGCTTGAAGCCCTGACTACCCGCGTCTCAGCCGGAAAGCTGGTCGATCCGGCACCCGATGACGCGGTGCTTGCTCAACTCTTCGCTGCGGCTGATCGCGCGCCCGATCACGGACGGCTCAAGCCTTGGCGATTCCTGGTTATACGCGGCGAGGCGCGCGAGGCGTTGGGGCAGTTGATGGCGGATGCGCTGGCCCGCCGCGAACCCAACGCGCCAGAAGCCCTGCTGGAGAAGGAGCACGGCAAGGCGTTTCGTGCGCCGATGATCGTCGTTGTCGTGGCGCGCCCGATCGAAAGCCCGAAAGTGCCGGAGATCGAACAGGTCGTCGCCTGCGGCGCTGCCGCGACTAATATTCTGGTCGCGGCCTATGCGCTCGGATTTGGCGGTGTCTGGAAAACCGGGGCGCCGGCCTATGACGAGGGCGTCAAGAAGGGTCTTGGCCTCTTCGCTACCGACCATATTGTCGGGTTTCTCTATCTGGGATCCGTGCCGTCGCCTCTGCCCCCGGTGCCGCGATCTATCCTCGCCGATTATGTCCAGGAGTGGCGCCCGTGATGAAAGCCATCCTTATCGCCTTTCTTGCCATTCTGCCTGCCGTGGTCCTGGCACAAGGAGCGATTCCGGTGCCGTTCCAATCGGCCGAGGTGCAGCCCGATAACAGCGTGATCTTCCGCTATCGCGATACCGGCGCGCATCAGGTTCTGTTGCTATCGGAAAATCTGAAAACGCCGATCCCGATGACCAAGCAAAAGGGCATCTGGACTGCACAGATGCCGCCAATGCCGCCCGATTCCTACTGGTACACTTTCGTCGTCGACGGTCAGCAGATGGCCGACCCGCTGAGCCATATGACGCCGCCCAATCCCGTCTATCTCAGTAGCCGCGTCAAGATACCAAGCAAGACGCCGCTCCTATGGGAGGCAACCGACGTGCCGCATGGCGAGGTCCATCACCATTTCTACCAGACGAAAATCGCACTCGGACTGCCGGGCGGACAAAGCGACTACTTCGTCTACACACCACCGGGATACGACCCGGCGGGCAAGCCCTATCCCGTGCTGTATCTGCTGCATGGCTATAGCGACAAGGCGGATGGCTGGACCACGATCGGCGGCGCCAATTTCATCCTGGATGCGCTGATCGCTGCCGGCAAAGCCAAACCGATGATCATCGTCATGCCGTTGGGCTATGGCGATGCAACCCTGATCAACGGCGATTGGCAGCGCCAGATCGGCCAAAACAATGCGCTGTATACCAGAGTGCTGCTTGAAGAGATCATCCCCGAGATCGAGAAAACCTACCATGTCGCGACCGATCGGAATGACCGGGCGATCGCGGGGCTGTCGATGGGCGGGTTGCAAAGCCTCGATATCGGCCTGAACCATAGCGATCAATTCGCCTGGATCGGCAGTTTCAGCCCGGCGGATTTCCTGAGCTTCGGTCACCTGCCGCAGGTCGACGGCGCAGCGACAAACCTGAAGCTGCTATGGATCGCCTGCGGCACGGATGACGATCTGCTGCTGCCGATGCGCGCAACCGTGTCGGCTTTATCCAAGCAGGACTATAAGATAACAGCGGTCGAAACACGGGGCGCGCATGCCTGGGCCGTGTGGCACCGTAACCTGATCCAGTTCGCGCCGCTGCTCTTCCAGGCGGCTAATTAACGGGCGTCAGGCGTTGTTCGATCGCCGCGTTGCGGATCGCCTTTTGCAGCTTGTCGAAGGCGCGAACCTCGATCTGGCGGACGCGCTCACGGCTAATCTTGAAGCGCTGGCTTAAATCCTCCAGCGTCGTCGGATCGTCGCGCAGGCGGCGTTCGGCCAGGATCAGGCGTTCGCGTTCGTTCAGACCGGACATGGCGCCTTCCAGCAGCTTGCGGCGCTTGGTCATTTCCTCGTTATCGGCAAACGCCACTTCCTGATTGTCGTGCTCATCGACCAGCCAGTCCTGCCATTCGCCCTCGGCATCGGCGCGGACGGGCGCGTTCAGGCTGCGATCGCCGCCGGACAGACGCTGGTTCATCGAGATCACGTCAGCCTCCGGCACATCGAGCTCGGTTGCGATCTTGGTGACGTGCTCGGCCGACAGATCGCCGTCATCGATCGCCTGCATCTGCCCCTTCATCTTGCGCAGATTGAAGAACAGCTTCTTCTGGGCCGCCGTGGTGCCCATCTTCACCTGGCTCCAGCTATGCAGGATGTATTCCTGGATCGAGGCGCGGATCCACCACATGGCGTAGGTGGCAAGGCGGAAACCGCGATCGGGGTCAAAGCGCTTGACCGCCTGCATCATCCCGACATTGCCTTCCGAGATCAGTTCGTTCAGCGGCATGCCATAGCCGCGATAGCCCATGGCGATCTTGGCGACCAGGCGCAGATGGCTGGTGACCAGCCGATGAGCCGCCTCGACATCGCCCTGCTCGCGCCAGCGCTTGGCCAGCATGAACTCCTCCTCCGGCGCCAACATCGGGAAGCGGCGAATCTCAGCGAGGTAGCTCGAGAGATTACCCTCGCCCGCCAAGACCGGTAGATTAGATGCCATGGTATGGACCCTCCGCAGCCATTATAACCGCAAATCGTTGCATTTCATAACGTCGCCAACGCTTCCGCCAACGCCTCAAAATCCGCCGGCGGCTTGCTGTCGAAGGCAATCGGCTGGCCGGTCGTCGGATGAACGAAGCCGAGCCTCGTCGCATGCAGCGCCTGCCGATCAAATCCTGCGACCGCCGCGGCGACTTGCACATCCTTCAACGCCTGACGACGGCGATCGGCCCGCCCATAAACCGGATCGCCGATTAATGGGTGTCCGAGATGCGTCATGTGGACCCTGATCTGATGCGTGCGGCCGGTATCGAGCCGGCATTCAACCTCCGCCGCGATATCGTGAAAGCCGCGCAGCACGGCATAATGGGTGGTGGCGTTGCGGCCACCCTGGCGCAGCACCGCCATCTTCTTGCGGTCGGCCGGGCTCCGGCCGATATTGCCGGTGATGGTTCCCTTAGGCGGCACCGGCACGCCCCAGACGATGGCGCGATAGGCGCGGTCGATCGTGTGCTTGGCGAATTGAACCGAGAGGCCGGCATGCGCCGCCGCCGTCTTGGCCGCGACCAGCAAGCCGCTGGTATCCTTATCGATGCGATGAACGATGCCGGGACGTGCGACCCCGCCAATGCCGGTCAGGTCGAGGCCGCAATGGGCCAGCAGCGCATTGACCAGCGTATTGTCCCGATTTCCGGGTGCGGGATGCACAACCATGCCGGCAGGCTTGTCGATCACAATGATCTCGGCATCCTCATAGACGATCGAAAGATCGATCTGCTGCGGCAGCGGTTCCGCAGGTTGAGCGTCTTCGATGAAGATGGCGAAACTTTGGCCTGGTCCGACGCGCAATGACGCCTGCGTCACCGCACCGCTGGCGCTTCGCACATAGCCCTGTTCGATCAGCGATTTCAGGCGGCTGCGCGACAGCTCCGGCAATTGCCCGGCCAAGACCCGGTCGAGGCGATCGGACTCGACATCTTCGGGCACTGTGATCATAACCGTGCGCCCGCGTGCAGCGCCGGGTTGCGTGGGCGCGGGTGATATGGGTAGATCGCTCATCATCATTGCGCCGCCACAGTGGATGGAAAGATGGCCGCACTCAAGGCTTTGGTAATCGTCATGAGCGTGTTGATCGTGGCCGGCGTCGCGGCGCTAGGCTACGTCATCATGACCCGCATGGCGGCCACGGAAGCCGCCAATAAGGCTGCGGCGCAGGCAGCGCTGGAGGCGGCGAACCAGCCGCCGCCGACCCCGTTCAACCACGCCATGACCCTGCCCCCCGGAACGGAGGTGCAGAGCATCACCGCCGCCGGCGACAGACTGGTGCTGCGTATTGGCGGCCCAGCCATGCAAACCCGGCTGTTGATGATTGACGCAGCGCACGGCACGTTGCTTGGAACCTTGGATCTCATCCCCATGTCTGTGCCGACGCCGGCACCCGCGCTTGAGCCGGCACCAGCAACCGAACCGCCTTCCCCTGGCCCGCAATAATCTCGGGGCCACCCGCTAGTGAGGAAAAATGAATTTCGCATCGGATAACGTGGTTCCGGCGACACCCGAAATCATGGAGGCGTTGACTGCCGCCAATCAAACCTCCGCCCCTGCCTATGGCGCCGACACGGTGACACGCGGGCTGGAGGCGAAGTTTGCCGAACTGTTCGAGCATGAGGTCAGCGTCTATCCGGTGGCGACCGGCACGGCCGCGAATTGCCTGGCGCTGTCGGCGCTGACCCCGCCCTGGGGCATCGTCTATAGCGAGGCCGGCGCGCATATCGCCCATGATGAATCGACCGCCCCGGAATTCTTCACCGGCGGCGCCCGCATCGTCCAATTGCACGGCAAGAACGGCAAGATCCTGCCCGCCAGCCTGAAAACCGCCCTGGCCGAAGCCTCCAACCGCGCAATCCATCATGCCCAGTCGGCCGCGATCAGCGTGACCCAGGCGACCGAGGCCGGCACCGTCTACACGCCGTCGGAACTGGGCGCCATCGCCGAGCTGGTGCGCGGCAGCGGCCTTAAAATGCATATGGATGGTGCCCGCTTCGCCAATGCCGTGGCCGCGCTCAATTGTTCACCGGCAGATCTCACCTGGCGTGCCGGCGTCGATGTGCTGAGCTTTGGCGCCACCAAGAACGGGGCGCTGGCCGCCGAGGCCGTCGTGTTCTTCAACAAGGCGGACGCGGAAGCCTTCGAATACCGCCGCAAGCGCGCCGGCCATCTCTTCTCCAAGCTGCGCTTCCTGTCCTGTCAGCTTGAGACCTGCCTTGCCCAGGGCAACTGGCTGAAATGGGCCGGTCACGCCAACCGCATGGCAAAGCGCCTCGCCAACGGCCTGACCGCGACCGGCATCGCCACGCTGCTCTACCCGGTCGACGCCAACGAGCTGTTCCTAAGCCTGCCTGACGCGGTGATCGACGGGCTGGAGGCGGACGGCTTTGGTTTCTACCGCTGGGCCGATGCGGCGGGCCTCGGCCAAGTCGTGCGCCTGGTCACCGCCTGGAACACCGATATCGCCGATATCGACCAGTTTATCGCCCGCACGCGCTTCCACGCCAAGCTGGAGGCGTAAGGAAACGCTTGATCTCGCCGGAGCGGGGCGTTATCACCCTCGCTCTGGCATAGCGAGGTCCCCTTCGTCTAGAGGCCTAGGACATCGCCCTCTCACGGCGGTAACAGGGGTTCGAATCCCCTAGGGGACGCCAACTCACCTTTTTAAGCCATTCATGTTGGATCTACCCCAAGAATAGGGCCTGAGGCCTTTGGGGAAGATTCCTCCCCTTGCTCACGCCTGATAATTGCGCATATATTTGCGCATGGAGCGCGATAGCAAGGCGATCGTCAAACGACTCCTCGCCGATGGATTTGAGCTCGTGAGCATCAAGGGCTCACACCACAAGTTCCGCAAGGCAGACCGCGTGGTGATCGTACCCCACCCGAAAAAGGATCTTCCCGCTGGGACAGCGCGCAACATCGCCAAACAAGCCGGATGGATCTGAAACGAAGGGCGCGCGATACACATTATGAAAACCTATATCGCCATCGTTCACAAAGACGAGGACTCCGCCTGGGGCGTGACCTTTCCCGATCTCCCCGGATGCTTCTCAGCAGCGGACGAGCTCGACCAGGTCTTGCCCAATGCCGCCGACGCGCTCGACCTGTGGTTCGAAGACCAGCCGGCAATCGAGCCGCGTGGGATCGAGACGATCCGCGCCGAAGTCGCAGATCAATTGGCGCAGGGAGCGTTCCTCATCGCGGTCCCGCATCTGAGCGCGGAAGGCCGCTCCGTCCGCGTCAACCTCTCCCTCGATCGCGGTATCCTGGCCGCCATCGATA
>CAIZEE010000662.1 GCA_903931835.1 uncultured Elstera sp. | reverse complement strand
TTAGTCATGACCATCTCCCTCGAGGATCTTCTTAAGCCCGACCAGCGCGTCGATGCGCGAACGTTCGAACTTGGCTGTCCAGCGCCAGGCGATCTCATTGATCGGTACCGGATTGATGAAGTGATGCTTCTCCCGGCCGCTCCGGCGAATGGTCACTAGATTGGCCTGCCGCAGAATGTCGAGATGCTTCGCCACCGCCTGCCTTGTCATGTCCAGCCCCTGGCATAGCTCACCCAGGCTCTGACCATTCCGGTCATGCAGCCGGTCCAGCAGCAAGCGGCGGCTGGCATCGGCGAGAGCGCGGAAAACATCATCGTCATCCATCAGCAAAATATGCAACCATTTGGTTGCCTGTCAAGATTTCTTGAGACTTTGCGCCGATGACATGTGTTTGCTGCAGGGCATGATTCCCCTCTCTGCCCCGATGGGGCGGAGAGGAGAAGGAGGCGAGAGGGGCTGGTGCCTAAAACCGCTCCGACAAACCTATTCGGAAGCTGTTATCCACTTCGTTGAACGTATCGATCATCGCCTGATAGTCGATCGAGATGCGGCCGCCGTCGGAGAAGCGGTAATCGGCGCCGAAGCCGAGGAGGATCTGGTTATGCGACGGGAAGACCGTATCGAGCACATAGGATTGGCCGGTGGGATCGCTGGCATAGAATAGTTTTTCAGCGTTATTGCCTTCGAACTCGCGTTCATACTCCGCCCGGAACCGGGGCGTCAGAACGCCATCCGCCCAATTGAAGCTGTAATCGCCGCGCAATCCCAATGCCGTCGACATGGTGGTCAGCTTTGCCTGGGCGTAGCTGAGCTCCAGCCCTGAAGTACCGCTTTCGACAAAGGCGCCGAGTGTCGCCTCCGACGCGCTGACCCTGCCATAGGGGGATAGGCGTAAGCCATCCGCCGTCATCATGTCATAGGTCGCCGTCATGGCGGCAAACATCGAGTCGCCGTCACGATGGCCGGTTGCGGTCAGTGCCGTATCCGGTATCGCGCGGGTCGTATCGAAGCCAAGCGTGCCATATCCCACCAGCGCGTCGATGAAGCCGTGCTCCATCACCCGCACGGTGCCGTAGCCCGATACAGTCAGCGCATGCGCTACATCCCGCCCGCCGCTCTGATTGGCCGAGGCCGCCGAGACATCGGTTGAATCCCGCGCATAACCGCCGCCCAAACCCAGCGCCAGCCAGGGCGTGAAGCGATAATCGGCGCCAAAGCTCAAGCCCTCTGTCGAAAACCCTTCCCGCCCGCGATTAGTCGAGCCGTCTCTGCTACCGAAATCGACCGAACCATCGACCCAGAGTCCGACATTGGGCGGCAGCTTGGACGCGGAGCCGGGCGTACTGCCGCCGCCAGGCCCACGACCAGGTGGTCCGGTGCCAGGCCCCCCATTCCCACCATTTGGATCATTGGCAGCCATAAAGGAGGCGATCGGATCGGCCGAGGCGTATTGCGGATTGGGCCAACCCGTGCCCGGCCGGGCGCGATCGCCCGGATCCATCGCGATCCGCGCCAGCGGGTCGGATGCCGGTGTCAATGAAGCGCCCGCGACCGATTGGCCGTTCAACCGGGCGCCAAGCCCGTTGCTGATCGTCCCTTCGTTGTTGTCGCCGCTGTGATGGAGGTATTGCAGGCGCTGATCGTAATTGCCGATCTGCGCCTGGGTGAAGCGGTGGACAGCATCGGCCTGGGCATTGATCAGCCCGGCCACAACCGGGTCCTTGGACGGATCAGGCTTGGCCTGAACCGTTACCGTCACCATCGCCTCGACCGAGATGCCGGCATCATTGGCCAGCACATAGCCGAAAGTGGCGGTACCGCTGAATCCCGGCTTCGGCGTGAAGGTCGCCATCACGCCGGTGACCGTCGCCTCGCCCGCCGAGGACGGCGGCGGGGTCAGCACGGCTGCGGCGACGAAGGGCCCATTGCTGGCCCCGCGCGTCAAATTGATCGAGACCGGCAAGCCGTTATTGGCGGAGGCCGCGAGCGGCACCACGGTCGGCACCAAAAGCGGCGTCACAGTCACCGACACGGTGGCCGGCGCCGAGGTTCCGCCGGCATTGGTAGCGGCATAGGTGAAGCTGTCATTGCCGGTATAACCCACGGTCGGCTGATAGGTGATCGACAGGCCGGTCACCGTCGCCGTACCGTGGCTCGGCCGTGCTACCACGGCGATCGAGCTCGGGTTGTTCTGGTCGTTCGCCGTCACCGCGATCAGGCTCGGCACGTTTTCCTTGACCAGGGCCGAATCAGGGATCGCGATCGGCGCCGGCTGGCTGGTATTGACCGTATAGGCGAGCGAGGTGGAGAACGGCGCACCCGGGCCGGTCGAGCTGTCGGACACATGGATGGTGAAGGAATAGCTTGCCGCCGTGGTGGGCGTGCCGGAGATCACGCCAGTGCCGGCATTGAGCGATAGACCCGCCGGCAATGCGCCAGCGCTGACCGAGTAGGTATAGGGCGCCGCACCGCCACCTGCGACCAGCGTCTGGCTATAGGAATGCCCGACTGACGGGTTGGGCAGGCTGGTCGGCGCCAGAGACAGCGTCGGCGTCGCGGTGTTCAGCGTATAGCTTTGCGTCACGCTGAAGGGCGAACCGGTGCCGGTCGTCGAATCGACCGCCTTGATCGTGAAGCTGGAACTGCCGGCGGCCGTGGCGATGCCGGAAATATTGCCGCTCGCCGTATTCAGAACCAGGCCCGCCGGCAGCGCACCGGACGAAACCGAGTAATGATAAGGGGTTGAGCCGCCATTGGCGCTGACCGTCTGACTGTAATTGGTGCCGACAGTCGGATTGGGCAGGGTCGTCGGCGTCAGAATCAGCGTCGGCGCGCCGATCGTGACATTATAGGTGCCAGTATTGCTGAACGGCCCGCTGGCCGAGCTGTCGGTCGCCTTGATCGTGAAGCTGACGGCGCCGGCGACCGTCGGGATGCCTGAAATCAGGCCGGTTGCCGCGTTCAGGCTGAGACCCGCCGGCAGACCGGTCGCCGTGTAGGTATACGGGGCGGTCCCGCCGCTCGCCGTGACTGACTGGCTATAGGTGTTGCCGACGGTCGGATTGGGCAGCGTGCCCGGGATCAGCACGATATTGGCGGCCGACACGACCAAGGTATAGCTCTGCGTCACGGTCGCATGCGTGCCGGGCGTGCTGTCGGTCGCGGTGATCGAGAAAGTTGAGCTTGCGACTGCGGTCGGCGTGCCCGACAGCACGCCGGTCGTCGCGTTCAAGGTCAGCCCGGCTGGCAGCGTGCCGCTGGTAACGGTGTAGCTATAGGGGGCGGCGCCGCCGCTGGCGGCGACCGACTGGCTATACGCCAAACCAACCGTCGGGCTGCCGGCGAAACTAGTCGGCGTCAGCGACAGGGTCGGGACGGCGATGACGACGGTATAGCTTCGGCTAAAGCTGAACGGCGCGCCGGTTCCGGTCGAGCTGTCGGTTGCAGTCACCGTGAAGGTGGTCGATCCGGAGGTGGTCGGCGTGCCCGAAAACACGCCGCTGCCCGATGTCAGCGACAGACCGGCCGGCGGCGCATTGACGGTAACCTCATAGTTATAAGGGGCAGTGCCGCCGGATGCGCTGAAATTGGTGGTGGTATAGGCGCTGCCGGCCGTGCCGCCGGGCAAGGTTGTCGGCGTCAGCGTTATCGTCGCTGGGGCGACCGTCATGGTGTAGGCCTGACTGGCGCTGCCAGTGCCGCCCGGCGTGTTGTCGGTGACATGCACGGTGAAATTGAACGTGCCGGCGGCGGTCGGCGTCCCGGCCAGCGCACCGCTACCCGCCGTCAGCGTCAGTCCGGCAGGCAGGCTGCCTGATGAAATCGTATAGCTATAGGCAGGCGTGCCGCCCGTTGTGGTGATGGTCTGGCTATAGGCGACGCCGACCGTTCCATTCGCCACGGTCGCCGGCAGCGTGAGCGTCGGCGTTGAGGTCGAGGTCGTGTAAGCGCGCGAGACGGTGAAGGGAGAACCGGTGCCGGTCGAGCCGGTATCGGTCGCCGTGACGGTGAAGCTCGCCGATCCATCGGCCGTCGGCGTGCCGCTGATCACGCCGGCCGAACTCAGGCTCAACCCAGCGATCAGATTGCCGCCGGTGATGGCATAGGTATAGGGACCGGCGCCGCCGGTGGTGGTCAGCGTCTGGCTATAGGCCGTGCCGAAGGTCGGATTGGCGAGCGTGGTCGGCGAGAGGACGAGCGGTGGGGCATTGACGGTTAGCGAGATCGTGCTGCTGGTCGCCGTTGCCGGGGTTAGCGTGCTGCTATCGGTCACCTTCACCGTGAAAGAGAAGCTGCCCGCCTGGGTCGGCGTACCGCTGATGGTACCCGCGCTGGACAGCGTCAAACCAGCTGGGAGGGAGCCCGAAACCAGCGCGGTCTGATAGGTATAGGGCGTCTGGCCGCCACTGGTGCTGAGGCTTTGGCTATAGGCGGCGCCGACCGTGGCGGCAGTCATCGTGGTCGGCGTGATCGACAGTGTCGGCGGCGACACGGTGATGGTGACCGTCGCCGGCGATGAGGTGCCGGTCACGTTGGTCGCGGTATAGGTGAAACTGTCCGTCCCGTAATAGCCGGTCGTCGGTTTGTAGGTGATGACCGGGTTGGCGCCGGTGGTCACCGCAGTGGTCCCGTGACTGGCCGCCGTCGCCACGGTCAGCGTTGTGCTGACCGACGCTGGGGATGGCACGACGCTGGTCGTCCCGGTCAGCACGGTGGTCGCAGCAGCGTCATAGGCAACCGTGGCGCTCGCGGCACTTGCGGTCGGCGCCGGCGGGTTGACCGTGATGGTGTCGGTGACCGCAGCCGAGGTAACGCCGTTGGCTGTTACCTTGTAGGCGAAGGAATCGCTGCCGAAATACGACGCGGTCGGCGTGTACAGCACGGTAAGGCCGCTGATTGTCGCCGTTCCGTGGGCCGGTGTCGTACTGATCGTAATGGAGGTCGGGCTTCCCAGATCGTTCGACGTGACATTGATCACGTTGTTCGAGCTGTTGGCGGCAACGGTGGTGGATTCGGTCACGGCAACCGGCGCTACCGTGAAGGTATAGGCCCTGCTGCCGGTATAGGGGGCTGCCGGCCCGGTCGTGCTGTCGGTGGACTGGATCGTGAAGCTATAGGTCCCGGCCGTCGTCGGCGTGCCGGACAGGACAGCGCCGGTGAGAGTAAGCCCAGGCGGCAGCGAACCAGCCGAAACCGCATAGGTATAGGGCGACACACCGCCCGACGACGTGTAGGTCTGGCTAAAGACAGTCCCGACAGTCCCCGAGACCGCCGCCGTGGTCGGACTGACCGTGATAGTCGGTGCGCCGATCGTCATCGTCAGCGTGCCGCTGGTCTGGCTCCACGCCGTCAATTTGCTGCTATCGGTCACGGTTACGGCAAAGGTGAAGGTGCCAACCGATTTCGGCGTCCCGCTGATCACGCCCGACGTCGAAAGCGTGAGCCCGGTGGGCAGTGCGCCTGAAGCCAGCGTCGTTGAATAGGTGTAGGGGCTGGCGCCGCCGCTGGTGGTAAGACCCTGGCTATAGGCCGTGCCGGCGGTGCCGGCCGGCATGGTGGTGGTGGTGCTCGATGTCGAGACGGTTGACAGCGATGGCGGGGTGATCGTGACGTAGATCGTCGCCGTGTTCGAGGTGCCCGAGGCGTTGCTGCCGGTATAGGTGAAGCTATCCGACCCGTAATAGCCCGTTTTGGGCGAATAGGTGATGTTGAGCCCACTGACCGTCACCGTGCCCAGCGCCGGCGTGCTGGTGACATTCACCGATGTGGCCGTGGTGTTCTGAATGGAAAGCTGCAGCGCCTGACCGTAGCTGACAGTAATCGTCACATCGCCGATGACCGGCGCCTGTGCCTGCGCCGCACTGGCGTATAGAGTCAGTAAAACTAGAGACGCCACCATCGCCGAGTAGCGTACGAATTGGTGTCCCCAACGTAACATTGCCTGTGGCACTTTCTTCCGCCAAGCCGTCTAAATTGAATCTTATAGGCAAATCGATCTGGAAAGTCCTCATAAATCATCATGTTGTCAAATTGCGATTCTACAGAGCCTGTTACTGACTCTATCGGGTGAGTCAAATATGTACCGCTGATTCCCGCATCAGAATGCAATCGAATCGAAATGAGTCAGTATTTTTTGATCGGGAAAAAGTGATTCGACATGGAGTCGAATGGCTTTGACACAGAGTCAAAGTTGCAATTCTGACTCTGTTGCCTCAGTCAAAAAAAGAGCCCCGATCGATTACGAACGGGGCTCGATAGGACTCCTATGGTCCGGTATTTGCCAGCGAAATCAATAGCTTGTTGAATCAGCTACTATATCTGGTTTCCGGCCAAGACTAGCCAAGCATATATTGACCGCCATTGATCGAAATAGTGGCGCCGTTGACGTAGCTTGAGTCGTCGCTGGCGAGATAGAACACCGCCCGCGCGATATCGAGCGCATGGCCGAGGCGACCGGCGGGAATCTGCGTGATGATCTTTTGCAGAATCTCCGGCGGCACGGCTGCAACCATGTCGGTATCGACATATCCCGGGGCGACCACGTTGACGGTAATGCCCTTGGCCGCGTTTTCCAGCGCCAGCGCCTTGGTGAAGCCGATGATGCCGGCCTTGGCCGCGCAGTAATTGACCTGGCCGTATTGGCCGCGCTGGCCATTGACCGAACTGATCGAGATCACCCGCCCGAAACCGCGATTGCGCATGCCCTCGATGACGGTGCGGGTCATGGTGAAGCAGGAGCGCAGATTGGTGATCAGCACTTCATCCCATTGCGTCTCCGTCATGCGGTGGAACACGCCGTCCCGTGTGATCCCGGCATTATTGACCAGAATATCGACCGGGCCGAACCGTTCGGTCACGCGCGCCACACCCTCGGTACAGGCGGCGAGGTCGCAGGCATTCCATTTATCGACGACGACGCCCGTCGCTTCGGCGAATTCCTTGGCCTTGTCGTCGTTCTGCGCGTAGGTCGCAACGACGTTGATGCCGCTATCCTTGAACAACTGGCTGATCGCGGCGCCAATGCCGCGCGTGCCCCCGGTGACGATCGCTACCCGAGCCATGATCCATCCTCCCTATCGATATCGGCCGGTATCCGACCGTTGCGACTTAGACGCCGCTTACATCCATGATGATGGGGGCTGAGCCAGCGCTTAGGCAAGAGGACGCAGTGATTACCCCCTCATTTTATTGAGGAAATTCGCCTCATCAGCATTTCCGATAGGGCATTGCGGATGCGCGGCACATAGACGTGCTTGTAGGGGTAGTCTTCTTGTTTGTCGAAAAGATGCACCAACATTGCGGCATTGGCCTCGAACACCAGCAACCTGCCATCGGGCAGAATGCCGCAATCCATCCCGGCGTAATCGAGGTCGAGACGCTTGGCCACGGCCTGCACAGCCTCTGAGAACTTGGCGGGGAAGACCGCCCGGTAATCGGCCATAAACGCCTCCTCCTCCTGCTTCATCCAGGGGTGGGAGTTCATATCGGCGCGGAAATAGTGGATTTTCCAGTGGTCGTGGATCGCCAGGTGATAGGCGTAGACCGCGCCATCGATGAAGATGAAGCGGTATTTGCGGAAAAGCCCGTCGGCATTGCGGTAGTCGTAATACTCCGTCAGATAGAACCGGTCGAACGGGACGGAGATCAGATATTCCCGTAAAGCCGAGCGGTCGTCGATTTTCTCGAAATGCGTGCCGCCATGCGATCCGCTGGGCCGCAAGAGGAATTCAGGGCCAAACGGCTCGGACGATCGCGCCTTTGCGTCCAGCCCCGTCCGGTCGATCAGCGTCGTGCGCGGCGTCACCGCGTCGGGAATATCCGCCAGCAGATCAGGCAGCAGGTCGCGGCGCGTAGCCGCGATGCGATCTGGCTGATTGAGCAGCTTGCGCGGCAGATACCGCGCCAATTCGGCCGCCACGATCAGCTCCGGGCCGCCATGGTCGGGATCGCCGATCGCGTTGAACGCAATATCAAAGGGCGGCAGGCCTTTGAGGTAGCTGGCCGCGTCCCAGCCGGGCGAAGTCGCCGTGGCCGCCGGAAAGACGATGATTTTCTCAAACCGCCCCTGGTCGAACAGATAGTCGATCGGCACATCACCCGGCCCGGTGCCGCATAAGAACAGAACCTTGCCCTGGCAGGCGTCGCCTGTGCAGGGCTGTACGACAGCGCCCAGCGCGCGTGCGACGATATCGCGGTGCTGCCGCGCCTCATCCGACCGGTTGAGACGCTCCAACGCCTCGGCGATATGGCGATGCGCGCCGATCATCGCCGGATCCTGCGCCAGCGCCTGCTCCAAGGCGCTGAGCGCCGTGGCAAACTCGCCGAGCGACATCAG
>CAIZEE010000661.1 GCA_903931835.1 uncultured Elstera sp. | reverse complement strand
GACTGGAGTTCAGACGTGTGCTCTTCCGATCTAACCTTCAACCCGCTGTTTCTTTACGGCGGCGTCGGCTGCGGCAAAACCACGTTGATGCGTATGGTTGGCGGCCTCGATCACCCAAGTTCCGGCGATATCCGCCTCGATGGCGAACCGACCGGCAAGCCCGACCGGGAGCGCGGCATGGTGTTCCAGTCCTATTCGTCCTTTCCCTGGCTGACGGTCGCGCAGAACGTCGCCTTCGGCATGAAATACCGGCTCGATCTGACGGCTGAGAAGAAACGGGTACGGCTTGATCACTATCTCGATCTGGTGGGCTTGAAGGATTTCGCCAACGCCTATCCAAACAAGGTGTCGGGCGGCATGCGCCAGCGCATTGCGATCGCGCGCACGCTGGCGGCGGGATCGGAAGTGATGCTGATGGACGAGCCGTTCGGCGCCCTCGACGCGCTGCGCCGTGAAGGGCTGCAGCTCGAACTCCGCCGCATCCAGCATGAGGACGCCAAAACCATCATCTTCGTGACCCATGATGTCGACGAAGCGGTGTTCCTGGCCGATCGCATCATCGTGTTTTCCAAGCGGCCTGCGCGGATCGTCAGCGAGATCGACGTGACCGCAGAGCTTGGCCAGGAACGGTCGCTCGCCTTGCGCGACGGGACAGAATTCTTTCAACTACGAACCCGGGTTTTGAAGCTGATTCGGGAAGCGGCGGGGGGTGAAACATGACACCGGGTAAATCGAGTGTTGAGGATCTGAAGCGGCGCGTCGTCGCCTCGGCGAAGCTGCCCCTGGAGCACGCCATGTCGCTGCCGCCCGAGGTCTATACCTCGGAAGCCTATTTCGATTACGAGGTGGCAACAGTTTTGAGCCGCTCCTGGATGGGCGTCGCCCATGTCTCGCAGCTCAAAAAACCCGGCGACTACGTCAATATCGACTTGCTGGGCGAGCCCTTGCTGGTGATCCGAGCCAAGGACGGTGAGATCCGCGTGCTGTCACGCGTCTGTCCCCACCGCGCGATGGATGTGATGTCGCCTGCGAACGACGCGGCTGCGTCGGAGACCGGCAATGCGCCCATTCTGGTCTGCCCCTATCACCGCTGGTCCTTCGATCTCGACGGCAAGCTCAAGGGCTGTCCGGAAATGCACGAGGCCGTTGATTTCAACAAGGAGGATTGGGGGCTGTCCGAGTTCCGCTCCGAAATCTGGCAGGGCTTTGTCTTTGTAGACTTCAGTGGTGAGGCGGAACCGCTGGAGACACAGTTCGCCGGCTGGTCCGAGATCATCGCCCCCTGGAAAGTGGCCGAGATGCAGATGACGACCGAGATGGAATGGATCGTCGATGCGAATTGGAAGGTAATGGTCGAGAACTGGGCCGAATCCTATCACCATCTGGGCTCCCATCATTCCAGCCTGCATGTCCAGATGCCGGCCGGCATGACCTGGTGCGAACAGACCGACGATAATGTGCTCCGCTGTCACCTGCCCTATAAGCCGGAATTGGTGGCGGAGCTGAAGGCGGCCGCCGCTGCAGGCAATCCACCGTCCGGCTTCCGTCCCATCCAGGGCCTGACCGAGGCGCAGCAGAATGAATGGGGGGTCTGGGTCGGCCTGCCCTGTTTCATGTTTCTGACCGGCCCTGACCGCACCATCTGGTACCGCTTGCAGCCGCTTTCCGCCGGCAAATGCAAACTGACCACGACGACGCTGGTCGATCCGGCGAATTTCGCCGATCCCGATTACGAGAAGACGCTGACGGAACAGAACGCGATGCTCGCCGACTTCCACATGGAAGACATGGCGATGTATCCGGGCGTGCAGCGTGGGCTGAACAGTCGGGCCGCGCGGCCGGGGCGTTTGAGCCATCTGGAAGACCCGGTTCTGCGCCTGCAGCGCTATCTCGCCCGCCGCATCGAGGAAGACGGCCGACGCAATAGCAAAGGCGTCAGCCGCGTGTCTGAGTCGGAAGCCGTCTTGTGACGGATCTTACAGGTCTGCGCGTTGTCGTGACGGGGGCGGCCAGCGGCATCGGCCACGCTGCGGCGGTGGCCTTGGGCGAAAGTGGCGCCGAGCTGGCGTTAATCGACCGATCTGCCGTGGCGGATATACGCGCCGGCTTCCCAGCCGGTACGCCCGCTTTCTCTGCGGACATCACCGACGAGGCCGCGATCGATGCCGCTGTGGCCGCTGCTGATGCCGCGTTGGGCGGCATCGATGTCGTGGTCCATGCCGCCGGCATTTTCATCTCGGCCCCGCTGGTCGAAACAACCAAGGCCGATTTCGAGCGCGTCATCTCGACCAATCTGACAGGTACGTTCCTGGTCGTGCGCGCCGTTGCTCGCGCCATGAAGGCGCGGGGCAAGGGCGGGCGGATCATCACGCTGAGTTCCGAACTGGCCCAGCTTGGCCGGGCCGAACACGCCGCCTATGTCGCGAGCAAGGCCGGCGTCAGCGCCATGACGCGATGCTGGGCGCGCGAACTTGGGCCGGACATTCTGGTGAATTCGATCGCACCCGGTCCGACCGATACGCCGATGCTCGATTTCGACAATATGCCGCCGCATTGGAAGGCGGCTGAGATCGGCAATCCGCTCGGCCGCATCGGACGACCCGATGAAATCGCCGCTACCATCTGCTTCCTGGCAAGCCCGGGAGCCTCCTTCATCACCGGTCAGACGATCGGGGTGAATGGTGGTGCTGCACTGAGTTAAAGGGGGAATAATGAGCCGTCGTATCCTGATGAACGAACTGAGCTGGGTTGAATACCAGAAGCGGGTCGAAGCCGGTGCAGCCGTGATCCTGCCGGTCGGCGCCACCGAGCAGCATGGGCCCCATCTGCCGATGGGCACCGATGCGATGCTGGCGACGGCGGTGGCCAAGGGGGTCGCCGAAAAGATCAACGCGATCGTCGCCCCGGTCGTCGCCTTTGGTTACAAGTCGCAGCCCAAGATGGGCGGCGGGCAGCATTTCTGCGGCACCACCAGCCTCGACGCCGACACGCTCGCCCATGTCCTGCGCGACGTGATCAAGGAGCTGGCGCGGCATGGCGTCAGGCGCATGGTGCTGATCAACGGGCATTACGAGAACATGATGTTCACGATCGAGGGCATCGATCTTGCCATGCGCGAACTGCGCTATGACGGCATCACCGATCTGGAAATCCTGCGCCTCGAATATTGGGATTTCACGCGGGCCGAGACGCTGGAGAAGGTCTTCCCGGACGGTTTCCCTGGTTACGCGCTGGAGCATGCCGCCGTCATGGAAACCTCGATGATGCTGCATCTCCATCCAGACCTGGTCGATATGGCGGCACTACCTACCGATGGACCGGCGGAATTTCCGGCCTATGATGTCTACCCGACGCGTACCGCCTGGGTTCCATGCTCCGGCGTGCTGTCGCCAGCGACGGGGGCGGAGGCCGCCAAGGGCGTGCTGCTGTTCAACGACTACGTGACCGATGTAACTGCGGCGATCCTGAAGGAGTTTCCGAGCGTGAGTGCAGTAGCATGACGGTGCACGAGGTCCCGGCGCGCAAGGGACGCGCGACGAAACTCGCAAAGGGCCAGTCGATCAAGATCATCAACACGCATGGTCATCAGGTCGTCGACACCTGGGCGTTCGCTGATCCCGATATGACCGAGTTCCTGTCGATGGAGCATATGCGCGCGAAGATCGAGCGGATTTTTCCGCGTCCGGGCGACGCCCTGTTCAGCAATCGCCGCCGCCCGATCGTGACCTTTGTTGAGGATACGTCGCCCGGCATTCACGACACGCTGATCGCGGCCTGCGACATCCATCGTTATGTCGGGCTCGGCTGCACCGAGTATCACGATAACTGCCAGGACAATCTGATGTCCGGCATGGCGGCTATCGGCTTGACGCCGCCCGAGGTGCCGTCGCCGCTTAATCTGTGGATGAATATCCCGGTCAATCTCGGGGGCGCTATCGAATGGTTGGAGCCAGTGTCGAAGCCCGGCGACTATGTCGTGCTACGCGCTGAAATGAATTGCATCATCGCCATGTCAGCCTGCCCGCAGGATATTATCTGTATCAATGCGGGCGCCCCGGTTGAGGCGCATTTCGAAATCATCTCGTGAGGGAGAACCGGATTATGAAGCGTCTCGTCGCTGCCGCCTTATTGGCGAGTGTTATCAGCCTGCCTGCTTTGGCATCGCTGAATGTCGGCGATAAGGCGCCGGCCTTCACGGCCCCGGCTTCGATCGGTGGCAAGGAGTTCTCCTTTGCGCTCGCCGATGCGCTGAAAAAGGGGCCGGTCGTGCTTTATTTCTACCCGGCCGCCTTCACGCCCGGCTGCACGGTAGAGGCGCATGATTTCGCCGATGCGACGGATCAGTTTGCCGCCTTGGGCGCGACGGTGATCGGCGTGTCGCATGACACGATCGAGACGCTCGACAAATTCTCGGTCAGTGAATGCCGCAGCAAATTCGCCGTGGTCGCCGATGCCGATGAGCACATCATCAAATCCTACGATTCCGTGCTGAAGCAAAAGCCGGAATATGCCGACCGCACCTCCTATGTGATCGCGCCGGATGGCACGATCCTTTACACCTATACGGATCTTAATCCCGCCAAGCATGTCGAGAACACGATCGACGCGGTGAAGAAATGGAAGGCG
>CAIZEE010000660.1 GCA_903931835.1 uncultured Elstera sp. | reverse complement strand
GCCCCAGCCATCGCAGGTGACGTCCTCGCGCCAGCGCGTAATCGCGATATCACGCCACAGGCTGTATCCAGATCCCGCCGCCGTGATCATCGTCGAATAGCGCCCGTTCGACAGAAGATGGGTGCGTGGCGTGCGCGAATGCGGCGAATCATAGTGGCACTGAGCGTCGGGCACGAAGCTGCCGTTCTGGGCAGTCGCGGTCGCCTTTTCCTCTGGTGCCCTGGCGACAGCGACATCGCGGGGCATGCGCTCCTGCAGCAGAAGTTCAGCAGCCCGGACGATGGGTTCGGCGTGAAACCGTACGCGCATTCGGCTGTCCTGAAGCGCGTTCGCGAGACTGACGATAGTCATGCCCTGATGATGGGCCATGTAGGCCCGGATGATGGCAAACTCGGCGCCTGCCGGCAGGCGGGCGCGGGTAAAGTCGAGCGCCTCGTACCAGCCATAGGCGCCGCATGCGCCGATCCCCGCCATACGGGTAAAATTGCGCGCCGCGGCTGTGGGATCGACCATAGCCGCTAGCCCGGTCGCATAGGGGGCGATGACAGTGCTTTCGCCCAACCCGCGCTTGTAGGCCAGATCGGGGATGCCGAAACTCGAGTATTGGTAGGTTTGGTCGATGTCGCGGACATTGTATTCCGATTCCGACATGCCCCAGGGTACGCCCAGTCGGTCGCCATATTGCTCCTGCCGCCACACAACCAGCCGATTGGTCTCAGTCATTAGACTGCCATCAGGCGCGCGCATCACTAGAGAAGGCATCAGATATTCGAACATCGATCCTGACCAGGAGATCAAACCCGAGTTGCCGTCGATCGGCGTCAAGGTGCGTCCCAGCCGGAACCAATGCTTGGCAGGCAAATCACCTTTGGCGATGGCTAAGAAGCTCGCAAGCCGCGCTTCCGAAGCCAGGAGGTCGTAACAATCGGCGTCGAGGCCGCCATCGCTGTCGCGGTAGCCGATTGAAAGGAGTTGACGGTTGACATCGAACAGGAAGCCGAACTCCATGCCATCGAACATGGTTTTTGCAAGTTCGGCCGCCGCCATAATGCGACATGACAGCGATCGAGCGGCGTCAGCGGATTTCTCCAGCGCCTCCATCAAGGGCGCGAATTCTGCTTGCGCACCACCCCGGCGCTTCGCGAGCATCCGTGATATCGCTTCGCAGTGCTCGGGAAGTGCGGCCAGCGTGGGGGTCGTGTCGAGCAGCCCGGCGATCTCGTCGCCGACCAAGAGTTCGGGCGTGAACTGGTTCGCCCACGGCATCAGCAGATCGATCTCCTGGCAATGAGCGTATGTGGACGCGCGCAAGGCCTCCGCCCAGACGATGATTTCGGTTTCGGTAGCGTCACCGCATTCGAGCGACCAGGCTTGTGCGCAAGCTACGATCGCGTCGGACATTGGCGTCAGGGCCGACAGGCGCTTGGCGACGTCCACTGGCTTTGATGGCGCGTTTTGGAGGCAAGCGGCGAACGCGTCGATGGCTTTGTCCAGCCTTGATTGAGCGGTGCCCGGCGCTCGGCGCTCCCCGATCTGCGTGCGCACGGCGCCACGCACCAACGCGATGGTATCACTGAGGCCCGATATCCAATTTTGATTGCCGATCGGACTGGCGACTATCTCGCGGCAGGCATTGCTGAGCACAATAAGATGCCCGGCCAGATTGCCGCTATCCACTGAGGAGATATATTTCGGCTCCAACGCGCTCAG